>NZ_JBNHIN010000022.1:0-135363 GCF_050054615.1 Streptomyces sp. YGL11-2 | reverse complement strand
ACTTACGTCCCACCTGGACATCCCTCCCTGGACCATCAAGATCCATTGTCCGGGTGTCCACTCCAAAGGATCAGCCTCACTTGGGGTTCAGCCGTTTCACGCGGCGCACGATCAGTCGGGCTGTGGTGTGGAATGCCTTCTTCTTGCTGGTGAACGCGGTGAACTCGATCTCGGTGATCTCGGCGTCGGAGATCCAGCGTTCCTCCTCGGCGTCCCATGCGGCGCTGGCGTACTTGATCGGCGTCCAGGCATCCTCGGGGATCTGCATGATGGCCTCGCGGATGGTCTTCTTGACCGCGACGGCCAGGGAGAAGGCGGCACCGGCCTTGCGGCACACATCGACGACCTTGTGGGAGAAGTACGCGGAGTCCGCACGGACGACGATGTGTGCGGTGATGCCCATGGCCCGGACCGTGGCCAGGGCCTCGCGCAGCAGACTGGCCGCGCCCTTGCCGGAGCCTGCCGAGCCCTTGCGCAGCCTGGTGGCCACGATCACGGGTGCGCAGGTGGAGGTCTTCACGGTGACGATCTGGAAGTGCAGGCCGCGCTGCTTGGTGTAGCCGAACGAGGCGCCCTGCTTGGCGGGGCCGTAGACCTGCTTGCCCTTGGAGTCGATGTCCACGAACACCACCTCGTCCCGGCGGGGGACCAGACCGGTGTGCGCGGCCAGGCGGCAGGTGAACGCCCGTGCAGCGGACTCCAGTTGGCGCACATGCCCCCAGGTGAAGGCGCGCAGGAAACTGCCCAGCGTGGACGGCGCCCGCACCCCGCCGAACAGGCGCGGCAGCCCGCCGTGGCGCAGTATGTCCAGGTCGTCGATGCTGTCCGCCCCGGCGACCATGCCGCCCACGATCGACATGGCTTTCGTGTCGGCGGCCGTACCGGCACCATTCTTCGCACCGGTGAGCCTCACCTTCTGGGCCACCAAGGCGGGCAACCCGCACCGCTCGGCCAGCCGGATCGTCGGGATCAGCCCGGCGTGCGCGATCAGGTCCGGGTCGTCGAACGCGGCGAAGAGCTCCACGGGTCTGTGGGAGACTTTCACTTACGAGGTGCCTTGCTTCGTGGGACTGATGAGGGCGTAGGAACTCCCATCATCCCAGGTCAGCAGGCACCTCTTCTCTATTCGTCGCCCACAGACCGACTATCACGCGGTGGATCCAGGCTAAGTCCACAGCACTACGCAATGCGTGCACTGGTGGCACGGGCAGCGTGCGCGGATCACCGCTCGACCTGAGCTTGGTACACCTGGTGCCGGTAGTCCCTGGGCGGGGTGCCGTAGGTGGTGTGGAAGGCGCGGCTGAAGTCGGCGGCGCGGGGGAAGCCCCAGCGGGCGGCGATGGTGTGGATCGGGATGGCGTGCTGGGCGGGGTCGGCGAGGTCGCGGCGGGCGCGTTCCAGGCGTTGGCAGCGGATGCTGCCGGCCACCGTGTCGTCTTCGTGTTGGAAGAGGCGGTGCAGGTAGCTGAGGGAGATGTGGTGTGCGGCGGCGATGCCGCGTGGGGTCAGTTGGGGGTCGTGCAGGTGCTGTTGGATGAATGCCTTGATGCGCAGGGTCAGGGTGCGTTGATGGGATTCGGGTGGGAGGGCGCTGTCGTCGTCGAGGGTGCGGGCGAATACCGCAGCGATCAGATCGATCAGTACCGTCTCCAGATGGGGCCCGTCGGTAGGCTCGTATGACGCGCTGTTCTCGACGATTTGGAGCAGGAACTGAGTCATGAGCGCGCCGATTCCCTCGCGCGCTGGTATTCCCTGTCCGAATAATCGCTCTACCCGGCTTGCTGGTACCGGCAGCAACGTCTTGGGGACATCAATCCCGAGCCCTGCGAAGTACCCGTGACCATCGATGGTGTCCATGTGCAGGTCGAAGACCCGTGAGCTGTCGCAGACGTGTAATTCGTAGGGATTTAATTGTGCCTTCTGGTCATCCCAGGCCAGTCGGTGGACACCCGATTGTGGAAGCGCGAGGTGAAATTGCTCGGGATCGGATTGGCGGATTAGCTTTGCCGTCCGCTGGAACCGCAACGGGTGGCAGGTCACGGGCCATACATGAATCGCGCCGAGTTGCAGCGCGCGATAATGTGCATCATATGCGGCTGCAAAATTGCTTGTAAGCTCTACTGGTGCATGGGTACGGCCAATGAGCTCACGGAAGACCTCGAACCGGTCCGCCGTAGGCAGTTCCTCACTCGAAAAGACTGTTTCTTTCAGCATGGGCCGATACCTCGTCTCTTCACCCTCTGTCCAGGCTGGCTTGGCGACGGTCCTCGCGCCCCTCTTGGTTGGTGTGCACGGCCAGGTCGCCTCTGGCCGTAGCTATCTGAGGCGATACGTCGGCTGGCGGGCAACCGTGCGTTTTCGAGCAAGACCCCGGGTGGGTCTCCTTCGTCCCGTGCGCCCTGTGTTGACTGCTTCGCGCCCTGCCGAACGGACGCTGTCCGTTGGCAGGCTGTCGTTCTTCTGACTGAGGGGCATGGCGCTCGGGTGTCCGCGCTGCAAGGAGTCCAGCCAGGTGCTGCACCTGCCGGAGTAAGTGGCGTCGTTGCCGCGTGAGTCGCCACTGCACGGCAAGTACGCCGAGCCGCCGGAGTATGCGGTGCAGTGGCTTCTGCCGGTGGTGGCGGCTGGGGTGGGTGTGGTGGCTTTGGTGAGCGGTGAGGTAGCCGCAGGGATTGTGCTGCTGGCCGGCGCTGTGGGTGTCGGCTTCTGGTTGTCGCGGCGTGCGCGGGCTGCCGAGGATGAACGGGCCCGGTGGGCAAGGTCGTTGATCTGCCGGCGGTGTCCGGCGGTCTTCCTGCGTGAGGAGGCGCTGGCGGCTTGAGCCGGAACGTGGAACAGCCCCACCCAGTGGGCGGTTGGGGGGTCAGTGCGACAGTGCGAGCATGGTGAGCGTGAGGCCGCCGAGGCAGATGCCGGCGTGAAGGGCTACCCAGACCAGGTATAGGCGCACTCGGTAGAGGCGCGGGAATCGCTGCTGTTGGTCGCTGAAGGTTTGTGTCCAGCGGGGGTTCATGTCGAGGTCGGGGTGAAGGTCTGCGAGTTTCAACCGAAGTTGGTGGGCCTGGGATCCGTGGAGTTTGGACCGTTCGTGGTACTTGAGGCAGGCGAGTATCCCGTAGGCGCCGAGGCAGGTCATGGGGAGCGTGATGACCAGTGAGGGGCTGGTCAGGCTGCGTTGCGCGATGAGGCCGAGGCCGGCGGCGACGATAACGATGATGATGTTGCTGAGGGTTGCGCGTTGGCTCTCGATTTGCCGTATTTGATCTCGCTGTTCTTTGATTAACGCGAGGAGTACGTCGCTGCTGTCTGCCATGGGTTCACCTATGCGGGATGCGTTCCTGGTGGGACATCATGAGGGGAAGGCGGTCGTGTGCCTCTGAGTCGCATCATGTCCGGGGGTAGCATCTCGAAATCACAGAACAGGCGTCTACAGAGCAGGATTTGAGGAACCTTGCTCTCGGTGATCTTCTCGGTGCGGCGTGCGACGGCTACGGAGGACGAACGAGCCCGGCGTGCAGGGTCGTTGATCTGTCGGCGATGTCCGGCGGTGTTCCCGCGGGAGGATGTGGTCGTGGCGTGAGCTCCCACGCGGGTCAGACCGCCCAGCCGGACCGCGCTCACGGGGCATCCGGGATGTGAACTGTGGGGGGCTCGTCAAGTATGAAGCCGCATAGTTTTCGGCCCGCTCATCAGGTCACGCTCCGCGAGCCGGCTCATGTCGTCAGGGCTAAGGAGTTTCCTGCCGCTGGTCGTCCAGCTGGGTCCACGCTCGCCGCTCAGTAGAGTCAGCGCCTCCTCTGAAGGGGGTCATCGCTCCCGAGTACAAGCCGCCTAAAGGTCGTCCCGTTAATCGGGGGCTCAGTGGGACGCCTGGTACCGGTTGGTAAGGTTGTCCCTATTTGGGCGGCCTGGATAGTCAGAGGGCCTCAGATCTCTTGGAGGCCGGGCGGTGCGCTTCGTCTGCCGGAACTTTGGGCTGTCGGACATGCCGCGGCGCGGTCTCACCCCGCAAGAGGCACCCCTGGCGGTGCTGCTCCTCGATATCGACGCAGAGCTGTCCATCTGGGAGCAGGGGCGCAAGGTGTGGTCCGAGGAGGCGTTCCCCGTGGCCGAGCTGGCGTACCACCTGGCGCTCTGGCTCCACAGCCCGGCGGCTGGCCATGAGGACTTCACGCTCGACTCGATGCAGGCGGACGAGGGGCTGATCCGCATCGTGAGCTCCGATGAGGGCTGGCGGGTGGGCTCCATCTTCACGCCGGACTTCTGGACCTCACCCGTCGCCTGGGATGTCCTCGTGGCAGAGATCAAGCAGTTCGATCACTCCGTGCGTGAGGGCGTTGCCGCGATGGGTGTTGACCCCGCCTTCATCCCGGAGCCCTGACGCTGTTCCGGACTGGCCGACCTGGTGGAATGATCACGGTGTGGCTGGTGTGATCACGGCGTCGAAACCGTCCTGGATAGTCCCGTTCGCCGGGCTGAGCCCGCGCTGTTTCCGCAAGCTGGTGACCGCACTGCGCCGCGAGGGAGCGGACGCGGTCCGGCGGGGCCGGCCATGGAGCCTTTCGCTGGAGGACCGGGTCCTGCTGGTCGCAGCGTACTGGCGCACCAACTTGACACTGCGCCAGCTCGGCCCGCTGTTCGGCGTTTCAAAGTCCGCGGCCGACCGCATCATCGCTCACCTCGGGCCCCTCCTCGCGCTCCGGCCGCGCCGACGGTTCCGCACGGACGCCGTCCTCATCGTGGACGGTACCCTGGTCCCTACGCGTGACCACGCGGTGGCCGAGCAGTCGAAGAACTACAGGTATTCCACCAATCATCAGGTCGTCATCGATGCCGACACCCGGCTCGTCGTCGTGGTCGGCCAACCCCTGCCTGGCAACCGCAACGACTGCAAGGCATGGGAGCTGTCCGGTGCGAAGACGGCCGTCGGCAACGCGACAGTGATCGCCGACGGCGGCTACCGCGGTACCGGCCTGGTCATCCCACATCGCCGCGAACGCGGCCAGACCGAACTCCCAGCCTGGAAAGAGGAACACAACCGCTCCCACCGCAAGGTCCGCGCCCGAGTCGAGCACACCTTCGCCCGGATGAAGTGCTGGAAGATCCTCCGCGACTGCCGTCTCAAGGGCAACGGGGTTCATCACGCCATGCTCGGCATCGCCCGCCTCCACAACATCGCCCTTGCTGGATAGATCGAGGAGACCCGACCACAGAGCTGCCTGACTCAGCTATTCGATCGTTGCGGGACAAGCCTTAGGAAGCTGTCGACGTCATCGGTGTGGTGCCAGTCATCCGGGCGCATGCCTCATGGTTCCGCGAATTCGCTGACTGTGCCCGTGGTTTTCTGACGGGGTGAAGCGACGGGGCGCCGTCTGTCAGGACACGGCCTTCCTTCAGTCCCCCGCTGCCTACTCCGGCTCCGGGTTTCTACACCGAGGTGATGCACGGATGTTCGCGAAGACGCCCCAGCAGGTAGGGCATCAACGTCACTGCCTCCGCATGGCGTAGTAGGCGTGCAAGGCGGCTTCGCTGCCGGAGCCCATGGCCGTCATGATCCGCTGGAATTGGGCAGATCTCAGGTCGCCGGCGACGATGACACGGGGGTGTTGGTCGGAGGGCGGGCAATAGCCTGCGACATCGCGGACGAGGTCGCCGGGTGGGGCTGTCGGGGCGCTGCCGATGCTGAGGAACACGGCGTCCGCGGAAACAATGTCCCGCTGCCCTTCCCGGCCCACTGTCTCTGCCGTAACCACAGGCCCTTCTGAAAGGCGCAGGGTCAGGTGGGCGACGGGCAGGAGAGTCACACGAGGGTCGTCGACGATCTCCTCGACCTTGTAGTCGTCGTCCGTGGGGTACGCCACGATCAGCTGGGTGTTGGTGTCTTCGTGCGCGCGCAGGAAGGTACCGATCGGTCGGTCGCCGCCGAGGATGAGAAGGGTGCGGTCCTCAGCGTCGTCCGGTTCCGCCTGCCACAGTGGAGCGAGGATGAGGTCCGGCGGGGCAGTGATCCAGGGGACGTCCTGGGGCTGGAGGGGGCCAACACCTGTGGCAAGGACGGCGTAGGGGGCGGTCAGGCGGGTGCGGGTGTCCAGGGTGACGACCACGTGGTCGTCGAAGGTTCGGATTTCCGTGGCCCGGCGTCCGATCTCGATGCGACACAGGTCTCTGCGCTTCAGATCGGCTGCTATGGAGTCGGCCAGGTCCGGGCCGTTGGTGTACCCGCCAAGGACGTTGTTGAGAGCCGGGATGCGGTGAAGGTTGCGGCACAGGGTGTCCGGTTCGATCAGCACCGAGCGCATGCCGACGCTGGCCGCGGTGAGGGCAGCGGCGCAGCCGGCCGGTCCTCCGCCCATGATGATCAGGTCGGTGTCGGTGGGGCGAGGTGGTGTGGCAGCCATGGGGCTATTCCAGCACCGCGACGCTACAAGCGGCTGGGAGTTCCCTTATCACGTGGTCGATGGTGACCAGTTGTCGTGGGCCGATGAGGCGGCGTGCGACGACCAGACCGGCGTCGTGGACGTCCGGGCCGGCGTCGCTAGCGCAAGCGTCGGTGACGATTCTGGGTGCGTAGCCGTGCTCGAAGGCGTCCGCGGCGGACTTCAGGACGCAACTTTCGGTGGCCACACCGCAGAAGACCAGGTCGGTCCAGCCTGCCTGCCGGATCAGTTCGGTGGCCTGCGGGGTGAAGAGTGTGTAGCCAGCCTTGTCGATGGTGGCGTAGGCGCTCGCGGCCTGGCCGGCAAGTTCCGGAACGATGTCGGTCTCAGGGGGCTCCTGCAGCCGACTCCACTGGAAGAACCGTTCGTACGGGCTGCCGGGATGGTTGAAGTAACGGGTGAAGATTACCGGCCTGCCCGTGCGGGTCCAGCGGGTCACCAGGTCGAGAACGGCAGGGACGATATGGCGACTGTGGTGGTTCACGAAGCCGTTCTGAAGGTCGATCACGACCAGCGCTGCATTAGTGTCCATGTGCATCTCCCTGCCTTGTCAGTCGGCGCTTTCGCGGAGCGCGTCCTGCGCGGCACGGAGCCGGTCGGCCAGGCCGCTGGTCTTCATGATCGCCTCTCGCATGAGGCAGTGCTGCGCAGTCTCCTGTGCGCGTGCTGTGCTGAGCCGGGAGTAGGCGGCTCTCAGAAAGCGCCAGCCGTAGCGGTCGGGCATGGAGGGATCCTGCCCTTCCTCGACCCGTTGCTGAACCTGATGTGTGAAGCACCACAGGGCTTGGACAGCCAGTTCGCAGCCGACCAGCTCGTCGGCGGTGAGGCTGCGTTCCTGGGAGACCGACGCGTAGGAGACTCCGGACCAGCCGGCGTACCCGGTGGAGACTCCGCGTACGCCGAAGGACACGATGTCGGGGTGATCGAGGCCGTTGGCTAGAAGGGTCTCTTCCACTGAGCCGTCCAAGGGCACGGGGCCGTCGGGCGATCCACGGTCGACCAGCACCGATGGCGTGGACAGCAGACGCAGAGCGGTGTCGTACTCGCTGCCGGTCCATGGGCTGGAAGTAAGCCAGTAGAGGGAGAGGACGTACTCCGGGTTTGGCCCGTGAGGGTGATCCTCGTCCAACAGGTCCCGGATCTTCGCCCTCGCCCATTTCAGGTCGGAGGCGTAGGAGCGGTAGCGCCACACGGCCAATTCGGAGAGGGTGGCGGGTTCCTGGGGCTGGATGATGTGGAATACCGCGACGCCGCAGGCAAAGACGTGGAGGGTGCACGTCGGTGCCTCGGGATGGTCCACGTCGGCCAAAGACGACTCCAGCCAGCCAGCCGCCGTACCCACGGTCATGTGAGCGCCTAGCCGGCGTGCGTGGTCGACGCCGATGAAGACGGGCACGAACTTATGGGAGTTCACCGCTATCGCCCCGGTAGCCGACGGGGCCTCGTCGCTCGCACCGAGGGCTTCGGCGAACCGTCTTCTGATCTCGTCCGACGCGCGTGCGAGGGCGGTGTCGAGCACGGACTGCGAGTCCGGGCGCGGGAAGTAATGGTCCGCTCCTGCCTCCCATTTCGAGATGGCTCGGTCGCTGATGCCTAGGTGGTCAGCGAAGTCGCGGAGGCTCATCCGCATGGCCTCGCGAAGCAGCCGGGTCTCACGACCGGACCATCGCTGCACCATGACCACTGTCACTCCCCTATCCGCCGTCCGATCGAGCGCCGAACGCACAGCGTAACGAGGTGTGTTCGGCAGCGGTACGGCGTTAGTTCAGCACTTGTGCGTCCCGCTCCGGCCCCGGTGTGCCCCATGCTGAGACGCCTGGTGGAGATCAACCCCCTTCAGCCTTGGCGCTGTTGGCGGCATCCCCGGAGTACCACGACCAGAAGGAGTAATCGGCATGACGGACATCGTCAAGCGCAACGCCCGGGCAATCCTCCTCGACGGAGACGAGCTGGTCCTGATCAAGCGCACCAAGCCGGGCCGGGAGCCGTACTGGGTGTCGGTCGGCGGCGGCGTCGAGGAGGAGGACCCGACCATCGAGGATGCTCTGCACCGTGAGGTGTTCGAGGAACTCGGCGGCAAGCTGGACCGCGCCGAACTCGTCCACCTGATCAGCGACGAGCTGGAGGACGGCGTCGGCGTCCAGCACATCTTCGCGGCCCGGCTGGTTTCGATGGATCTGTCCAGCCGTACGGGCACCGAGTTTTCCAAGCCGGAACGGGGTGCGTACGAGGTGGTCAGGGTCCCGTTCACCGCGGAAGCTCTTCGGGGACTGAACCTGATGCCGCCGGCGCTGTCGGAGTTCATCGCCGCCAACACCGAGGCGATCGCCTCCGTCCTCGACACGCCGATCCGCAAGGGTTGATGGGGGATGCAGGGCGTGGCGGACTTCCTCAGTCTCAACGGACCTGACAACGTCGGAAAAACGACCCAGTTGCGGCGACTGACCGGGCTCTGGAACGGCTTCCAGCTGCTGGGCGCGGTCCATGAACACGACCCTGAGCCGTGGGCCAGGGTAGCGGCGAACGACTACGCCACGTGGTGGTTTGAGACGTCCACGACGGCGGAACTGACCGAGATGCTGCAGGCCAGCCACGCCAAACGCGTCGCTGCTCGCGCGGCCGGCCGGATCGGACTTCTCGACCGGGGCCTGCCCATGCTCCTGGCGGTGGCAGCTGCAACCTGCGTGATCAAGGACGGCCTGACGGTACGAGAGGCGCTGGCCACCGTGACCGACCTAGCCGGGTCGCGGACCGCCCCGGCGGAAACCTCCGTTCTCCTCCTGCCGTCGCGCGATCTCGAACGCAGCTACGCGATCACCAGCGCCCGGGAGGGCCGCCCCTGGACCGGGGTCTATCCCGCCTACCAAAAGACGTTGCACGCAGTACTGCTCCACCAAGCCGGTCGTGGCACTTACGCGGCGGTCGTGGACTGCGAGGACCGCTCGCCGGATGACGTCCACGCCGAGGTGCTCGACCTCATCGGCGACCACCTGCCAGTTTCATCCCTGAAGGACGGAAGCCCTTGATGTCCCAGAACCCCCCGCCGTTGGTTCTGCCCCCGGTCCTGTCCCGTGCCATGGCCACATTGCCGGAGAAGGACTGGCGGCGTCTCGACGACGCCGTGACCCGACTGCACACCGTTAACGGAAATCTGTGGGGCGCCGAGGACCGGGTACGCGACCCGCTCTTGACCGCCGTACAGGTCGCCGATTGCAAGCGCGAGATCGACCAGCTCAACGCCGAACGCAACACTCTGGCCGAACGAGCTGACGAGATCCTCGGAGGACTCGCGGACGCTGGCCGCGCCGACATTCCGCTGCACACCGAAACCCTCGCCTCCGTTGTGGACCGGCTGTCGGTGCTGACCTTGCGGATCTGGCACAGCGAACGCGCCTCGACGCGGGACGAACTGGCCCGGCGACGCGTTCCTGCGCTCCACCAGCAGCGCGAGGAGTTGGCCGCTGCGCTCGACTCTCTCGTCGCCGACGTCGTCGGCGGTCGCCGACGCCTTCCCGTGCCGGCCCGCTACAAGCTCTACGGCCCGACCGACTCCACAAACTCGGAGATCAAGCCCAGCCGCCATCTGACCAGGGTCATCGCGCTGGGCGGGCTGAGCGAATGCGGCAAGAGCACCAGCGCCGAATTCCTCCAGCACACCTGCGGAACCCAGCGCCTCAAGATCGGCTACCTCTTGCGTCAGGCCGCACACCGTCAGGGCCTCGCGGACCCATACGCACTGTCCGCCCGGCGCCAGGCTGAGATGCTCCTCGGCGAACTGAACCGCTTCGCTGAAGCGCACGTGGACACGCGGCTGTTCACCATCGAGTCCGTCCACGACGACACCTCGATCGCCGAACTCAAGCAACTCATGGGCGACAGGCTGCAAATCGTCTACCTTGATGCCACGTTCGCCACCCGCGTCTCACGGTCCGGAATGCCGGCCCAGGCCGTCGCGGCGAAGGACGAGATCAAGATGAGCCGCGGCGCCCACCAAGTCGCCGCCGTAGCCGACCATGTGATCGACAACTCCGAAAGCGTCGCCGCTCTGCGCGCCCGGCTCCTGCGAATAGCCGCCCCCGCGGGCCCGGGCGGGCTTCGCATCGCCACCCCGTACGGCCTGGGCCTGTCGGCCCCGGTGGCGTCGGCCACGTCCGACTTCGTCGACGCCCTTCGCGCCAACGGCCCGACCGTGCAGCTGGTGGCCTTGACGGGAAGTCCCGGCGAGGGAACCTGGATCGCCGACTGGTCGGACTTGGACCTGCTGGTGGTCGCCGAACACGACGTCACCGACAGGATCACCGAAGCCCTGGAACGCTACCGCGTCGCACTGGGCGGTACTGCTGCTCTCGGACTCACTCTCGTCACACCCGGCGAGTTGACCGCACGGCGACTCACCCCCCGCCTGGCCTACTCGCTGTACCAGCTGCAGCAAGGGCAACCCGTTCTTCATCATGCATCCGACCTGGAGCTGCCCGCCATCACGCAGGACGAACTCGCCCTGGCCGCTGTCCGAGAACTCCCCCAGGTGATGCTCACCATGCGGCGCCTGCGCACCGCCGCCGGCCCCGAGACGCTGCGACAGCTGTACAAGCACCTTGTCCTGGCCTGCCGTCTCCTCCTCCGCGAGCACAATCAGTGGGAGAACGGTCCCGACCGCATCCTCACCGCCGCCTCCCGGCTGCCCAAGCTGCCCAGCTTTTCCGTGCCGCCCCTGGCAGAGATCTCCGACGCCTGGCGCGATGGCCGCAGGGAGCAGGCCCTGGGCACCATCATCCCGGCAATCGACCAGCTTCTGACCTGGTACGCCGTGCAGCTCACGGCTTGACGAACCACCGCCTGCCAGTTTCTTCCTCCTCCACCTCGACGACAGGAGTTTTGCCGTGCCCGAAACTCTGGCCGCACCGCCTTTCACCGCCCGCATCGTCGAACGCCTGAGTGTCAGTCCAACCAGCCGACGCGAACGCGTCATCCACTCCCTCGACGGCCTCGAAGCGCCCGTCACCCCCCAACACCTCGCGACCACCGGCGCCTGCCTGTGGCAGCGCATCCAGCACCACGTCGCCGAAGAACTCGGTCCCGTAGACTTCCTCCTCGGCCTGGACGCCGGCGGCATCCTGCCCACCGTCTCCTTGGCCGCCGCCGCACAGCTCCCCTACAAGATCGCCTGGAAGCTGCACCTCCCACTTGACGGCGCGGTCCGCTTCAGCGAACCCCACGCGATGCGCACGGACGTCTTCGCCTACGGCATCACGCCGGGACAGCGGATCATCCTTGTGGACGACGAGGTCACCACCGGCAGGACCCTGGCCAACCTCACTCGAGCCCTGCGGGAGGCGGGGGCTATCCCGCTGGCTGCCGTCTGCCTCGTGGAGGACAGCATGCGCGGAGCCCGCCGCCTCCTCAACGAGGATCTCGGCCTCCCTCTGGTCGCCCTCACCACCATCGAGGCACACACGTGAAGGCGACGCCAGCCGGGATCCACTTTCACACTGGCTCTCTCAGCATCCCCACCACAGCGATCCACACCACGCCGCTTGGATATGACCGCACCGACCTCCCGGTCGGTGCACAGCTTCCCCTCCCCCCCTCGGTCGAACTCACCGATCGCCTCAGCCAGTGCGGCGAAGTCGAGGTGGCCTTCCACGGGAAGCTCGGCGACACCGTCCTCGCTCTGTCTGCCGTCCGTGCACTTACAGAATGGATCGGGCTGCACTCCGACCCACCCGTCGTCAGGGCAACCGGCCCATACTCCGACCTGGTCTCCCGCTACGGCCTTGCCACCCAGAACCCGGCCGCCCCACCAGACAGTCATCGTGTTGTTATCGGCGACCGGCCCGGAATTGAGGCCCGTGCGACGGGGGCTGCGACGGTCTTGGTCGATTCGGCCATGCCGCCCTGCTGGTCAACGGACGGGCGGGCACACCCGGACCTGCCCGCACGCCACTACCTGGCACTGGAACGCCGCCTCGGCGTCCGATTACCTGGTACCGCTCCCTTTGCTCCCACGCTCACCGCCCGATCGAGCGACCTGGTGGAGCAGCTGCGGACCGCCGGTTGGTTCAGCGGGCTGACCATCGCTGCCATCACCGCAACCAGTTGGCCCGAGCGCAAGGACTACACGGTGCAGCGCTTCATCGAGGTAGCCCAACGCATTGCCCACGCACGAGGCGTCCCCACCCAACTGCTGCTGATCGGCGGCCAGAGCGGCGGTGTTCACGCCGCCGCTGAAAGCCCCTCCCGCAACATCCAAGTCCTGCGCCTTGATGGGATGTCTGCCATTCACCTCGCCGACTTGTTCCCTCGCTGCGACCTGGTCGTCGGCAACGACACCGGTCTTACCCACCTCGCCGCGCTGACCCGTAGACCCGACGGCGCCGGGCCGCCGGTTCTCGGGCTCTATGCCCGGCACAGTCACAGCAAATGGCGCACCGGGCAATCCCACCACCACGCCGTCGCCACTGACCTCTCCGACCGCATGCACCAGGGCGACCTGTGCCCCGTACGCGACGCCATCTCCGCAGATACGGACATCCACATGGAGGCCATCACACCCGCCTCGCTCGCCCAGCTCTGTGCCGGCCTCCTCGACGGGAGCAGGCGGTGGCCGGACGAACGCACCTGAAAGTCGGCCCACTGCGCCGCTTTACCCGCAACCTGCTCGTCTCCGTCGACTGTTTCAACCAGCAGTTGCTCGTGAAGTACACGCGCACCCCGTCCGAGGCCCGTGACGAGATCCGCGGCCACGCCCGCCTGGCCCAGCACTACCGCGTACCCGCCCTCCGCGCACGCCTACGGGTACCGGGCGGATACATCCTCACGTACGAACGGCTCCCCATCGGTCCTGACCGCGGACTCCTGCTCGACCTCCTCAATGCGCACGAACCCAGCAGTGAACTCCACATCTACATGCGCCAACTCACCACTGCATACCGCGATGTAATCCTCACCACCGCGCGGCTCGCTGACCAAAGCCAGGTCGTGCGCAAGCTGTACTGGGATCGCGCGGCACCCGGGGGCCGTCTTGACGCCTACTACCGCGGACAGGACTTCCCCGTCGCCGCCGGCATCATCGACATCCCGGTCTCCCACCTGGGCACGTACGCGTTGAACATCAACGGCCAGCTGCTCCACCTCGACTGGGCCGCCACGCTCCGCCAGCTGCATAACCACTTCGCCACGCCCGAACCCGTCTGGGCGGCTCTCACTCAGGGTGATCCGACCGATGTCAACCTCGCCCATCCCTTGGCCTGGCTCGACTATGACACCGCCGGCCCCAACAGCATCGCGGGCGAGTTCGCGAACTTCCTGTGGTACACCTCCGCGCTTGGTGGCTGGCTGGTTCCCACCCACAATCCGTCCGCCTTCGCCGACCACCGGGCCACCTTTGATCGCATCGCGGCCAACGCTCCCCGGATCCTGCGAGCCGCCGCCGACCGCACCACGAACACGGTCGACATCGACTACGCATGGCAACTCTCAGCACCGCGGCGAACTGCCATCAACGCCTACTGGGAGCAGCTGGTGCTACCCGTCGCCGAACAGCTTTGGGCCGGCACGAACCTGGCCGACCTGCTCCGCCCCTACGTCGCCATGCGGATCCTCGCCGTCTACAACCTGGCCGAGCTGGCCCCCGAAGAACGGCTCGTCCTCCTGGCCCGGCTGGCGGAGGTCATGAGCCCGTCCTTCGACCCTGTCACCTACTTCTCCCCGCTGGAGTCCCCATGCCCGGCCCTCTGAACGGACGCACAGCCCTCGTCACGGGAGCCACCGGCGGCATCGGCTCCGCCATCGCCCAACGCCTCTCCGCCCAGGGCGCCGCCGTCATCGTCGCCCACCACAGCAACCACCCAGCCGCCGCCCACCTTGTCGAACAAATCGCTCGAAGCGGGGGCACTGCCCTGCCCCTGGAGGCCGACCTCCGCGCCCCCCAAGCCGTCGGACGGCTCTGCCGACAGGCCCTCGAACAGCTCGGCACGATCGACGTCCTCGTCAGCAACGCCGGCGCCTACCCCCGCATACCGTGGGCGGAGACCACCCCCAGCAGCTGGCAGAACACGCTGGACACCAACCTCACCAGCCACTACCTCCTCGCCCACGAGCTGACGCCCGGCATGACCGCCGGCGGGTGGGGACGCATCATCACGATCGGCTCCGTCCTCGCCGCAGCAGGCCGCCATGACCTCAGCGGCTACATCAGCGCGAAGGCCGGACTCGAAGGGCTCACCCGCGCCCTCGCCCGCGAACTCGGCGCCTCCGGCATCACCGCCAACTGCGTGGCACCCGGTTCCATCCGCGTTACTGCCGAGGACTCCGTCGTCCCCGACCCGGTCGCCATGACCGCACGGCAGCTGGCCCGTCAGTGCGTCCCACGTCGGGGCCGCCCAGAGGACATCGCCGCGGCCGTCGCCTTCCTGGCCACCGACGACGCCAGCTTCATTACCGGACAGACCCTTCGCATCGACGGAGGCTGGATCCTTGGCTGACATCTGGCTCATGCGCCACGGCGCCTACGAGGGCCACCGCACCGGCCACCACGCACCGTTCAGCGCAATACTGACCGAGGAAGGACACGAGCAGGTGCGACGCGCCCTGCCACTGCCGGACAACATCACCGGCATCGTCACCAGTCCCATCCCCCGGGCCCGTCAAACCGCCGACCGCGTCGCACACCTCACCGGTCTGCCGATCGTTGCCACGTCCGAGCTGCTGGCGGAGTGGCGCGCCCCAAGCAGCGTCCTCGGCCGCACCTCGGATGCCTACCCACCCGGATACCAGGCGTGGCGAACCCGCCGACTCGCCAAACCCTCGCTCCGCTTCGAGGACGGGGAGAGCCTTGCCGACCTCCACACCCGTGCAGCTCGCTGCACCTGCTTCCTACGGCGCACCGCGCACCTCCACGGCCCCCTCCTCGCTGTGTCCCACAAACTGATCCTCGGCGTGCTCACCCACCTCAACGAAGGCCCCACCGCCTTCGCCACTGCGGCAGCCGCCACCTGGAACTTCGCCGAAATCCGCCGCTTCACCAGTGCGAATGCGTGACGTGCCATGCCCTCGACCGCTTTCTCTTCGACGTCACGGACCACAGGAATCAGAAGCACATGCCCGTGGTGGCATCAACTCGAAGAATGGCCCCACCCGGCTCCGCTGCCCGGTCGGGAATGGGCAACGCTTTCCATCCGCCCCTCGCCAGGGTTGGCGGCTCTGGAAGTTCTCGTCGCAGCCGGCTCGGCCGTCGGTCCGGTTCTCGTGTGTCAGTGGCACCGGTGGCTTCACGTACCGGTGGCGCCAGAGGCCAGGGGGAGCTTCCTGGGCGAGCGCCTGGGGGTGAAGGGGCGAGAGCTGTCCTGCCCGTACGATGACCAGCGCTTTCATGGTGCTGGGTGCCGACCCTTCCGGCTGTGGCTCCTCCCCCAACGCCCCAACGTTCTCACCGACGTCTGGGCCCTGGCTGCGCAGATGGATGCGATGCGCGCTTCAAGTCCGCGGCCTGTAGCCGCAGCTGCCTGATCGTCCCGTCCGCTCCGGGTCGAATGCGGACCACTTGTTCAAATTGCCTTTTCCAGGAGTCCTTATGAGCCGCCACCTCGCCATCTGCGCGGACCCTGTGTTGGAGCACGACCACTACGTGCTCCACAGGCTCCGTGCTCCCGGTGCCGCGTACGCCCCACACACTCGGCATGCACTCGTCAGGCCCTCTTCCCCGGCGGCCGGGTGGGCATCGTGACCAAGCTTCCCCCTCCCCCGCAGCGGACGAGCATTCCGGGTGGTGTGCTGGATTGGGCCTCGTGTGTGCTGGGCGTCATCACGGGCGTCTTGGATGCCTCGCGGGGCCGCGCGGGCTCCAGGGTGTGGGAGTTGACCTGTGCGGACGGCACCCGATTCTTCCTGAAGATCGCGTCGACCAAAGCGTCCTACGACCGCGAGGTCCACGCTTACAGGTTCGCGGTACCAGCGCTAGGTCCCGGCCGCACTCCACGCCTCCAGGCAGCTGATCCCGGTGAGTTGGCGATGCTTCTGACCGCACTGCCTGGTGAGACGGTGGCATGGGCCGTGCTGGATATGAACGACCTCATCCGGGTGCACCGCCAAGCGGGCTATCTGCTGCGTGAGCTTCATGACAGGCCGGTCGCCCCCCGCGGCTCGGTGGATCTACTGGCAGAGGTGCGCGCACGGACAGCGTCCGCGGTGCAGGGTGTAGCTGCCGCCGGTACCCTCCTCTCGCATGCCGAGCAGGAGCTGCTCCTTGGCCTGGTCAGGCAGCTGCCCCAGCTGGAGGCGTGCCCTACGGCGTTCGTCCATGGGGACGCGCAGGAATGCAACTTCTTGTGGGACAGGCCCACCGGGTGCGCTGCGCTGCTCGATTTCGGGCAGGCGCGGCCTGCGGTGGCCGTCGACGATTTCGTTCATCTGGCTGTCGGCCCGTGGATGCGATATCCGCGGCTGAAGCAGATGTTTTTCACCGGGTACGGGCGTGAACTGGCGGATCCGGAGCGAAGGGTGCTGCCGGCTCTGGCCGCGATGCACGCTGTCGACGGCCTGGTCCAGGGCATCCGTGCCCGCGACCCCGAGGTCACCGAAGGTGCCCGCGCCACCTTGAAGTTGCTGGCGGACGGAGTGCGCTGGTGAACATGTCTTGTGCAGCTTGGACGCCGCCCGTCCTCGCTTCGAATGCGGTCGCCACGGCGCACAGCTCGTGCGCACCCGTCCTCATCGATGCGGCTACAACGGCGAACGCGATGACGCTGCGTCCCAGCGTGGTGGCGCCATCCGCTCAGTGCCGCGCTTGCGGCCCCTTCAAGCNGTGCGCACCCGTCCTCATCGATGCGGCTACAACGGCGAACGCGATGACGCTGCGTCCCAGCGTGGTGGCGCCATCCGCTCAGTGCCGCGCTTGCGGCCCCTTCAAGCCCCTCGTTTCCGGCCGGGTCCTGTGGGGGGACCGGCCGGAAACGAGGCCGGTGTGGCGTCCGCCGTACCGCCAGCTCAAGATCCGGCAGCGGGCAGACCCGCTCTCCGACGAGTGGGACGGCCCGGGGATCTTCCGTGACGGCTATCGGATTCAGGCCGCGCAGTACGCCGACGTGCCCGCGCAGAACGGCAACACGCACGCTGTCGATCGAGCGAAGGTCGATCCGCGATGACCGGACCTGTCTCGCGCCGCGTCCGTGACCCGCGCCAGCCCTGGCAGCCCATGCGGCGCCCGGAGGAATCCGTGATCGCGCTTCCCCGGCCTCGCCAGGGCGGATTCGCTGCCGCCTGCGGTTCGCGGAGTGTGCTGGTGGTCTCCCTGGCCTGGCAGATGAACGCGGCCTCGGGTTCCGCGAAAGCCACCGCAGCCTTGGCCGTCGGGTTGGCGGGTGCCGGACACCGGGCAGTGATCGTCACCGCGGCACCGCCGATGCTGAGCCCCAGGCTGGAAGGCGTGGTCGTGGAGCAGATCGACCTGCCCGTCAGTCTGCCCTGCCCGCCAGAGACGCTCCGTGAGGCAATCGACTTGGGCGCGGGGGGACTTCAGCGTCAGCTGTGGTCGCTGATCGCCCGGCACAACGCCGACACCGTGCTGTGCACCGACGCGCTGTGGGGCCTGGGCCGACTGCGCATGGACCTCCCCGACGGGGTGTGCCGGGCGCTGGCGGTGGACCGACTGCCCGACGACCGCGACGCGACAGCGCTCAGGTGGGCCGACATTGTGCTCGCCCCCACAGCCGCGGTCCGCAACGCGGCACACCAACGAGGCTGGGACACCTCGACGTGGCGTGTGGTCCCCCACGCCCTCCTCCACGAACCACCCGAACCGAGGCCCGCCAGCGTCCTGAGCCGCCTGCAGTGGGGCGATCTCCGTATCCTGAGCGCGGTAGCGGACACCTCCAACGGCGTGGTCGCCCTGCTGAGGGCGGCACGGCACCACAGGGACACCGTCGGCTCCTACGTGGTGCGTGTCGCAGCAGCGACGCACTACCTGCAGTGGGGACCGGCCGGCGTCGCCCTGACGGATACCTGCCGGCGCCAGGTGGAACTGGCCGAGCACATGAGCTGGTGCGGGGAGCTGCCATGGCATGCCGTTCCCGCCTGGCTCTCGGGAGCCGCGGTCGTGATCGCACCGTCCACGCCAGGCTCACCGGGGATGGCGGCTGTTGAGGCCATGTCCGTGGGAGTGCCCGTCGTCGGATATCGGAGCGGGCACCTGTCCCGGCTCATCGGCCCCGCGCAGCACGCACAGGCGTTGTTGGCCGAACCCCACCACGGGCCCCGCGCGCTGCTGAACCTCGCCCGCGCTCTCCTCGGGTCCCCCCGCGCCTACTGCGAGACCGCACAGGCCGTCTACGAACAATCCCGCCGCTTCACCAAAGCCCGCGTCACCCAGCAGTTCCTTGCTGCCGTGCCTCCCCGCGGAACGCTCCCGAACGACGATCGGACACAAACCCATGTCCATGCCCATTGAGGATTACGCGCTCATCGGCGATATGCAGACGGCCGCGCTCGTGTGTCGGGATGGCACGGTCGACTGGCTGTGCCTGCCCCGCTTCGACTCGCCGGCGGTCTTCACGGCGCTGCTGGGCACCGAGGAACACGGCTGCTGGCGCATGGGTCCGGCCGGCGGAACCGGTGCCGGTCCCCGGCCAGCTGACCGCCGCCGCTACCGAGGCGACAGCTTGGTGTTGGAATCCGAGTGGGACACCCCCCGCGGCACGGTCCGGGTGATCGACTTCATGCCTCCCCGTGACGGTGCTCCGCAGGTGATCCGCATCGTGGAGGGGGTCAGCGGCCAGGTCCCGATGTGCTCGGAGCTGCGGATGCGGTTCGCGTACGGCAAGGTCGTGCCCTGGGTCCACTCGGTCGACGGCCGGGCCGTCGCGGTCGCCGGCCCCGACTCCGTGTGGCTGGACACCCCCGCAACGGCGACCGTCCGCCACGGAACAGTGGTCTCTGAGTTCACCGTTTCGCCCGGTGAGCGGATCGCGTTCACGTTCAGCTGGCAGCCCTCGCACCACGAGCCGCCGGCGCTGGCGGAGCCGGAGGCGTCGCTGGAGGCGACCGAGGAGTTCTGGCGGGAGTGGGTCGAGCACTGCACGTACCACGGGCCCTACCGGGACGCGGTGGTGCGCTCGCTGATCACGCTGAAGGCGCTGACGTACGCGCCGACAGGCGGGATCGTGGCGGCGCCGACGACGTCCCTGCCGGAGTGCATCGGCGGGGTCCGCAACTGGGACTACCGCTTCACCTGGCTGCGGGACGCGGCGATCACCCTGTCGTCGCTGCTGCGCACCGGCTACCGCGAGGAGGCCCGGGCCTGGCGGGAGTGGCTGCTGCGGGCGGTGGCCGGCGACCCGGAGAACCTCCAGATCATGTACGGCATCGCCGGTGAGCGGGAGCTGGGCGAGAACGAGCTCAACTGGCTTCCCGGGTACGAGGATTCGCGCCCGGTGCGGGTCGGCAACGGCGCCGCCGGCCAGCTCCAGCTGGACGTCTACGGCGAGGTGATCGATGCCCTTCACGTCGCGTGTGCCTCCGGCCTGGCACCCGATGACCAGGCGGTCAGTCTGCAGTTGAAGCTGATCGCGTGGGTGGAAAAGCACTGGGACGAACCGGACGAGGGCATCTGGGAGGTGCGCGGCCCGCGCCGGCACTTCGTCCACTCCAAGGTCATGACCTGGGTCGCGGTCGACCGCACGGTCAAGCTGATCGAGTCCGGGGACGTGGACGGCCCGCTGGAGCGCTGGAAGGACCTGCGCGAGACCATCCACCGGGACGTCTGCGAGCACGGGTACGACAAGGAGCGGAACACCTTCACCCAGTCCTACGGCTCGCAGGAGCTGGACGCGTCGCTGCTGCTGATCCCGCAGGTCGGGTTCCTGCCGCCGGACGACAAGCGCGTCATCGGCACCATCGAGGCCATCCAGCGCGAGCTGGGCACCGAGGACGGCTTCATCCTGCGCTACCCGACCGCCGGCGACGATGCCGGGGTGGACGGTCTGGAGGGCGACGAGGGGGCGTTCCTGGCCTGCTCGTTCTGGCTGGCCGACGACCTGGCGGTGATCGGCCGGGTGGAGGAGGCCCGCCAGCTCTTCGAGAAGCTGCTCTCGCTCCGCAACGACCTCGGACTGTTGGCAGAGGAGTGGGACCCCAGGGCCCAGCGCCAGGTGGGCAACTTCCCACAGGCGTTCAGCCACATCGGCCTGATCGAGGCAGCGCTCAAACTGTCTGCCGCCGGGGCGCACGTCTCGGACGCAGGGGCGAGATACCGCGACGTCGCGAGATGGCCCGAGGAGTGCTGATGTATCCCGTGTATCACCCTGCGGGCAGCGATGACGACCTGCGGGTGGCCCTGGTAGAGCTGCGGGCCGGTCGGTGGTCGGCCGCCCGGAACCTGTTGTCCACCACGAGGTCTCTGGTGCTCAGAACATCCCGGACGCAGGTCCTGGCGGTCGCTGCTGCCGGGAGCGACGTGATGGATGTGTGGCTGGCCGAGGAGCCGGACAACTACGACGCCCAGATTATGCGAGCCCGGGTCCTCGTGGAGCGCGCCCTGCGCGCCCACCGCCAACTCCACACCAGCGTTGCCGAGTTCGAGACCCGAGCCCGGCATGCGGCACAGCTGGCCGCACACCGGGCTCCACACGATCCGGTCCCGTGGGTGTGCCTCCTGGCCCTCGCACAGGTCGACGTGCGTCAACTGCGTCCGGAGCACCGCATGCCGTCAAGGGAGCCGATGCTGCCGCCGGGGCCGTGGCAACTGCTGGGAGAGGTCCATCGGCGGGATCCCTTCAACCGGGAGGCATTCCATCGTGTCCTGCAGGCCCTGCTCTCCCGGGACGGCCCAGCGAACGGAGGACTGGCTGCCGTCTTCGACTTCGGACGGTGGGTGGCCTCCTGGGCACCGGCCAAATCACCCCTGCTCCTGCTACCGGCATACGCTCAAGTCGAGCAGTGCCGCCAGCAGATGCAGCGCGGCAGGGTGCACCCGCTGTGGCGGCGGCAGTGGGCCGAAGACCCTTTGCACGCCTACACCCGCAACGCCTTCCACCACTGGTTCAAGACCGCGGACCCCGCTCTACGGTCGCTGACCGACCTCAGTCACCTCGCGTATGCACTGTGGGCCGGTCACCAGTTCGCCGAAGCGGCCGAGGTGTTCACCTCCATGGAGCCATACGCGACCCGCGAGCCGTGGTCGTCGGTGGATGAGCGGCTCCTCGGAGACGACGGCGGTCAGGAGCTGATGCTGCGGGCGCGCCGGGAATCGCTGGCCTACGCGCACAGGACAGCCCCGCGCGACGGCCCTCGTCCGTGATCTGCCTGGCTTCTTCGCCACGAGCACGTTCGGCATATTCATCCCCTTTTCTTCGCCTCATGGAGGTTTCGTGTTCCGCTTAGGTCAGCGCCGCCGGTCCGTTCACTCCCATCGCCCCCCGGATGACGCGTACTTGCGCGAACTCGGCTACGAGCCGGTACTCGCCCGCCGGATGGGCCCCTTCGGCAACTTCGCGATCAGCTTCTCCGTCATCAGCGTGCTGTCCGGCTGCATGACGCTGTACGGCTTCGGCCTGACCACCGGCGGCCCGGCGGTGATGATGTGGGGCTGGATCGCGGTCGGTGTAATGGTGATGTTTGTGGGGGCCGGGCTGGCGGAGGTGACGTCCGCCTACCCCACCTCCGGGGCCCTGTACTTCCAGGCGGAGAAGCTCGGAGGGCGCAAGGCCGGCTGGTACACCGGCTGGCTGAACCTCTTGGGCTTGCTCGGCGCGATCGCCGGCATCGACTACGGCGCCGCGCAGTTCACCGGCGCGCTGCTGAACCTGCAGTTCGCCTTTGAGCCGACCGCGGGCAAGACGATGGTGATCTACCTGATCATCCTTGCTCTGCATGCCTCGTTGAACCTGTTCGGGGTCCGGCTGGTCAGCATCCTGAACTCGATCAGCGTCTGGTGGCACCTGGCCGGCGTCACGCTGATCGTCGGCGTCCTGGCCCTCGTGCCCGCGCACCACCAGACCCCTAGCTTCGTCTTCGGTGGCTTCGTCAACCACACCGGCTGGTCCAGCCCCCTGTACGTCACGGCCATCGGTCTGCTGCTCGCCCAGTACACCTTCAGTGGTTACGACGCCTCAGCGCACCTGTCGGAGGAGACCACCAACGCCCAAGTCAGCGCCTCGCGCGGCATCATGCGAGCCATCACCTGGTCCTGGGCGGCCGGGTTCGCGCTGCTGGCCGGTCTGACGTTCGCGATCCAGGACTACGCGGCAACGCGCGCCACCGCGACCGGGGTGCCGCCCGCCCAGATCTTCCTGGACGCCCTCGGTGTGGCCGGCGCGAAGGCGCTGCTGCTGGTCGTCATCGTCGCCCAGCTGTTCTGCGGCAACGCCGAGACGGCTGCGGCGAGCCGGATGGTGTTCGCGTTCAGCCGGGACGGGGCCCTGCCGGGCTCGGGACTGTGGCGGCGGGTGCACGCGCGCACCGGCACGCCCCGCAACGCGGTTTGGCTGGCCGTCGTCGCCGCGGCCCTGCTCGCCGCGCCGAGTCTGTATAGCCCGAGCGCGTACGCAGCGATCACCAGCATCAACGTCATCGGGATCACCCCCGCCTATGCCATCCCGATCTACCTGCGCGTCAAGCACCGCGCCCGCTTCCAGGCCGGCCCCTGGAACCTGGGCAGGTGGGGTGTGACGGTCGGCGTCGTCGCCGTGGCCTGGGTCGTGTTCGTCACCGTGCTGTTCTGCCTGCCCCAGACCAGCCCGGTCTCCGTCGGCACCTTCAACTATGCGCCGGTCGCACTGATCGCCGTGCTGGTGCTGGCCTGGGCCTGGTGGCGTGCCGCGGGCAAGCGTGCCTATGACGTGCCCGCCCGCAGCTTCGACCGCTCCACCGACCGCTTCGATCAGGAGATCGTGTGATGCCGGCAGCCAACTCCGACAACGGTGCCGATGCCCACCTGACTCTCGACCGTCTGCGGGCCCTGGTCGGCTCAGGGCGGATCGACACGGTGCTGCTGGCCGTCCCCGACCTGCAGGGCCGGCTGAAGGGCAAGCGGTACAACGCGCGGCATTTCTGCGAACGCGTTGCCCACCAGGGCGCCGAGATGTGCGCCTACGTGCTGGCCACCGACGTCGACATGAGGCCGCTGGATGGTTTCACGCTGGCCTCGTGGGAAACCGGCTACCAGGACATTGTGGTCACCCCGGCCATCTCGACCCTCCGGCTCGTGCCGTGGATGCCGGGCACCGCCCTGGTCCTTGGTGACGTCGCCGACCGCCACGGGGAACCCATCGAGGTAGCGCCGCGGCAGATGCTGCGCCGGCAACTGACCCACCTCGCCGCCCACGGCCTGCACGTCAAGACCGGTTTGGAGACCGAGTTCGTGCTCTACCAGGGCACCGGCGACCAGAACATGACGCCGTTGACCGCCGAGAACCTCGATTTCGCCCTGGACCACACCCCGGTGGCACTCCCGTTCTTCCGCCGTCTGGAGGCCGGGCTCGCTGGGGCCGGGCTACCGGTAGAAGCGGTCAAAACGGAGGGCGCCGGCGGCCAGGTCGAGGTCACCTTCCCCTACGGCGAACCTCTCGCAGCCTGCGACGGGCACCTGGTCTTCAAGCACGCCGCACGTACCCTGGCAACACGGATGGGACTCACCCCCACGTTCATGGCGGCGCCACAGACCGGGATCGGCAGCGGATTGCACCTGCACCTCTCGCTGTGGAAGAACAACACCAGCGTGCTCACGGACCCGGACGGCGCCCTGTCCACACTCGCCGAGCACGCCGTCGCCGGCCTCCTCGACGCTCTCCCCCAGCTCGGTCCGCTGTACGCGCCGAACATCAACTCCTACAAGCGTTACGTGCCTAGCTCGTTCGCGCCCACCGCCTTCACCTGGGGCTACGACAACCGAACCTGCGCGATCCGAGTCGTCGGCCACGGTGAAAACCTGCACCTCGAAGTGAGAGTGCCCGGAGCTGACGCCAACCCCTACCTCGCCACAGCCGCCGTCGTCGCAGCGATCGCCTACGGCCTTGACCGCACCCCACCACTTCCCTCCGAACAGTCCGGCAACGCCTACCGGGACATGACGGCGCCGCCGCTGGCCCACACGCTGGAGGAAGCCTTGACCTGGTTCTCCGAAAGCACCATCGCCGAGGCACGGTTCGGCCGCGAGGTGGTACAGCACTACACCCGGCTCGCCCAGGTCGAACTCGACCACCAGCGCGCCCTCGTCCCCGATACCGAACGAGCTCGCTGGCTCCTCCACGCCTGACGCGTAATCCGACCCGGCGCGCGGACACCGGCCCGTCCGCGCTGCTCAGCAAACCCACACACCATCCGAAAGATTCCAAATGCCCAGGAATATCACCCCGATCGACTGCCTCTCGCCCTGCGAGATCCGAGTCGCCGGGCTCGCGGCGCTCGGCTTGACCAGCGGCGAGATCGCCCTGAAGCTGCGCCTCGCCAAAGGCACGGTCGACGGTCAACTCCGGCACGCGCAGCACAAGATGGGCGTCACCAGCCGGGCCTGCCTTATCCACCGCTGCTACATACGAATGCAGCTGCCCCGCCCCGCGCGCATCGCCTTGCCGGAGAAGCTCGACGACGCCGAGGTCGAAATCATCCGCCTCGTCGCTGAGGGAGCCACCTATCCCGAAATCGCGCTGCGGAACACTCAAGAGCTGTCACAGCACGGCGTCAAGGTTCGTGTCAAAGCCCTCCGAGAGAAGTGGCAGGCGAAGAACGATCCCCATCTGATCACGTGCGCCTGGGAGTTCGGTGTCCTCACCGCGTCATAGCCCGAGGACGGAGCCTTGGGCCTGCGCGGCAAGCCGGCCGCGCTGCGGTAGCCCGGCCCCGCCGTGTAGCTCCGCCAGATGCACGCGCCTGACCTGGCCGTCGACGGAACCGACTTCCCTCAGCCACGACAGCATCGAACAGTCCCCTCGGAGGATCCAGTTGACCACCCACGGAGCGAGGAGGTGGCTCTGCGATGGCACGTGATCCTCACTGCCCCGATTGCATACGCGCGGAGCATGTTCACGGCCATCTTCCACCGGAGCCGCCTGAACCTGACCCACCCATGCGCACCGCCACAGTCCTACTCCTGCTCCTGGTCCTCGTGGCGTTCGGCGGTGGTTGGCTCGGCCTCATGTGGATCGTGGCGCAGGGTATCGGCTGGCCCTAGGCAACCCGGCAGTACAGCAGCTAGGACTCGACGGGCGCAGGATCAGCCTCTGGTGCCTCGGCCCTCCCCTCGCAGGCACTCCCGCTACGTCTCCGTGTGGCGGTCGGCTGTCAGAGTCACGTGGGTCCCGACCACCGCCCCGAAGATTTCTTACGAAGGAAGGTTCCTGTGAAGATCCCGCTCACCACGTGCCGCAGCCGGTTGTCCACGGTGACGGGACTCGTGCACCTTCGCCACGGCACCGGGTGGTGACCCGGTGCAGGACGAAGAGAGCGTGCGCGGCGACGACTTCCTCTCCAAGGTGCTCTCCGACCGGTACGGCGTTGATGTGGCTTCCGCTGAACTCGTGCCGATGGGCACCGAGACCATCAACCGGCGCGTCACCTTGTCCGACTCTCGCCGTGTTTTCGTCAAGCAGTACCGCCGGTCGGCCGACCTGCGACAGGCCAAGACGGCTTGGGTCATGTCGGAGTTCTGCCGCCGCACCGCCCACGTACCGACCCCGAGGGTCTGGCCCAACCAGGACGGAGAGCTCCTCACCCTTGTCGATGGCGCCGCCTGGGTGGTCACCGATGAAATGTCCGGACGTGTCGTCTCCGAACCCATGACCGTACCGCGCGCCCAGCACATTGGTCTGCTGCTTGGACGCATGCACTTTGCCCTGGCGTCGTATCCACCGCCGGCGTGCATCCGGCAAACCAAATGGCGGACTGCGTCCGTGGACAGAGCTATCGCGGCGACCGAAGCGGTCCTGGTCCGCGCAGCCAAACAACACGACCCTCGGCTCTTGCTGCGGCGTGAGGAGTTGGAGCAGCGCCGAGACGACCTGCGCACTCATGTGCCTCGTCTCCGCAGCCGCTTGCCTGACCGGCTTGTGTCCCAGGCCGGGCATGCCGACTTCACCCGCACCAACCTCCTCGCCGACGGCGACGTGATCACTGCGATCCTCGACTTTCGGGGAGAGACCTGCCTGGCCGCCTGGGAATTGGGTCGCATCGCGTTCGATCCGCGCACTGTGGCGAACAGCCCGTACTGGAGGCAGCGAGCCATCCGTCTGGTCGGGGCCTACCTCGTGGAGAACCCGCGACTGCCCTATACCGACGTACGAGCCTGTGCTCGCGTCACGGTGTTGTATCTGCTGTTCAGCCTGTACGGGGCCACCACAGCCGAGTACGCGCTGCCCGAACCGGCAGAGAGCGACCTGCGGCGTCACTGGGCCGAACGGCAGGTCACCATCCGCCGACTCCTCGCTGAGCTTGACGACATCGAGGCCACGCTGACAGCGATCAGGCCGGGTAGGTGGGACAGGCAATGACCAGTGCCCACCCCATGCGGCTCGTCGGCGACCCGGCGCTCCCCAATACGTGCGTCTTCACCATCACCTCTGAGCGCCAGCGCCGACTCGCCTGGGGCCGTACGCGAGGACGGTCCGCCTCGACCGCGGCGAGGGGGTCGAGCACTTCCTGGTGCCACAACCGCGAGGACCCTGCTTTCCCTTCCCTGACAGGAAGTTGAAGGGCAGCCCGTACTCGGGTCTGGTGTGCCCCCCCGGGGCCACCGGGACGAATCAGAGATGGGTGGCATCACCAACACGGTGGTGGCACAGAGGAAGAGAGGTTTTCGAGATGGACAGGTTCATACCGCGCTTCCAGGGCCGGCCGTGGGTCGATGGGATGGAGGTCATTCACGCTTACCTGTTGCCACGGGTCGGCGTCGACGACGAGCTGCTGGCCCTCGCGCACGCGTGCCGCCCCGCGCTGCTGGAGTACCCGATCGACTTGGCGTGCCCGCCCGAGGCGGGTGATCCCGGAACGCTTCACGTGACGATCGAGATGGTTGCGGACGCCCCGGCGGGATGCGTATCCGCCAGTGAACGCACGGGCCTTATCAACGCGCTGCGCAAGGAGCTGGCCCACGTGTCCCCGTTTGTGACCGAGCTGGGCCCGCCCATCGGGAATGTCGCCGGCGCCGTACTCGACGTGTGGCCCGAGGAGAAGGCCGTGGCGCTGCAGGAGCGGGTGCGGACCGCAATCCGGGCAACCCGCGGGGACGCCGCGCTGCAGCATGACGGCGGTCGGCTCCATTGCTCGCTCGGCTACAGCTACGCCGCGGCCAACTCCGACCGGCTTAACAGTGCGCTGCGCGCTCTCACTCCGCGCCGGGCGCCCTTGCACGTTGGCGCCCTGCACCTGCTGAACGTCCGCTTCGAGATCGCCGAGGAGACCGGCGGATGGCGGCTTTTGTGGGAGCCGATCGCCGAGATACCGCTGGCGGGCTGATCTTCCGACGTCAGCCGCCCACCTTGGAGGTGCCGAGCAGTGCGGTGGCGGCGGTGGTCAGGGGGCTACGGTTTCTCACCCGAGTGTCGATGAGAAGTCGCAGCTGCTGCGGTACACCGGCCTGGCGCTTCGGGTATTGGGCACAGAGGACAAGCGTCTCGCCGCCGTGGACAGGGGAAGTACGGTGCTTATCCCAGGGGTTACGTCCGCCACGGTCTCGCTACCGCAACAAGGCTCCTGGATACTGACCGTAGGCCCCTGGGTCTCAGTTGCTGTCATCGGTGTGGGTGGGCGCTGGTTTTGGCCTCGGCCACTTCGGGTCGGGCTGCGGCGAGGTCTAGGGTTCGTCTATGGCTGTGCATCCGCTTGCTGACCGAGCCGCCACGCTTCGGTCCAAGACCCTGACCTTCCTGCGTGCACCGGTGAGCCGCGAGTTCTGGGCCTACCTCATGAACGAGGGCCACAGTTTCACTATGCCCGCTGTCTGGTCGGCGCTACCCGGAGCCCAGCGAGTGGAGTCGATGGTCGCCGCCGAGGGCAAGCGAGTCGCCGACGGTACAACGTTCGCGATGGCCGAGCCACTGGCACAGGCAGCTCGCGCGGTCGGCGAGGACCGTTCAATCTCCCTGCCGTTCACCCCGGATGTTGTGCCCGCACCCGCTGGCATGCTCGTGACTGAAGAGCCGCTGATGCACATCAACTCGCACCCGGTCATCGCGGTCACTTGGGGGCCCGCCATGGACGGATTCGCCGCCGGTGTGCATCTGACCTGGTGGACAGCTATGCCAGAGGAGGCTCAGGAGCCTGACGCGGCTGCGCGGGGCCGGCTGGTTCCGATGAATCCGGACTTCGACCTGCACCTTCCCTTCCTCCCGCTCTTCGACGCGCGCCTGCATACCGGGGAGCTTCCGTCCGGGCTGATCTACTCGACGGTTCCGCTGCGCACCGTGGTGGGTGCGTGGTACGCACTTACCGCGGGCAGCACGACGCTGTCCGAGCAGCGGCCGCAAGCCACCACGACCCAGGCGCTGAAGGAGCAGAAGGCGAAGAGGCGCGGCGTCCAGGTCGCCACCACCAGCGGAGCCGATGCTGCACGCCGGGACATCACCGAGCGCGCCGCGCAGAAGATGCTGGAGATGAGCCAGCAGTACGACATGTTCGATCCCCAGCCGGAGGTCGCCGCCACCCCGGTGAAGGTCTCCCATGGCGTCTACGACGCTTCGCTCGACCACCAGCTTGACGCTGGGCAACGCCGCATCGCCCATATCTATCGGGAAGCCGTAGACCACTGGCATCGACTGGAGATGCAGGCGATTCAGAGGTATCCGGGGGTCTTCGAGGACCTGGAGGCGCTGCGTGTGCGTGAGCACGGGCGGTGGCAGCCGTGGTGCTGGGTGCCGAGCATCCGCGTCGCGGCCTGGCTTATGGAGATGTACGACGCGCCGGCAGACAGGGCCGCGTGGGACGGGGCCCGCATCGCGGCCCTTGGAGCCTGGCGCAGCGGCGGCCGCCACAGTGTCCTGACCACCCTTCCCCTACAGGCAACCGCCATCGACCACGTTCCCGCTGACCTGCCCGAAACCATGCCTGCCCCGGGCCTGGGCCTGGTCATCGACGACTCCGGCACCGTGCACCTGCAGCTAGCCTGTCTCGATGACAGCTCTGGTGGCGAAAGCCCTGTGGATGCCGAGTTGTTGCTGGTCTCCAACTACGGTGAGCCAGCTCGAATGATCGACGACCTCACCAAGATCACCTTGTTCCTCACCGGCGAAACCCTCCTCGACGCCGTAAAGATCACTCAGGCGTACTACGACGCCGCCGCCGTGCAGAACGGCGAGCAGCCGCCGCATGCCGATGCAGCCGCGTATGCCGAACACGCCTATGCGGTTGGCCTGTTCGCTGGTCTTCTGTCCGCTATCTGTGCCCCTGGTGCCGAGTTGCAGGACGCCGGGGCATTGACGGGGCGCAAACTGCCTGCAGCATGGCCCCCGGAGCCGGGGCTGCTTTCGGAGACCACGCTCTGGCTCCTCGTCGATACGCCTGCTCTGCATACACAGGCGTAGATGGCGGACAGGCTACGCCCCGTACGCGTCGGGGCGTAGCGTGTCCGAGCACACAGCCAGCAACGCGAATTGACATTCGACCGCACGTTACTGCCAGGACTGGCATCACCACCACGACCGGGTGGAGATCACCTCGGGCGCCCTCGCGGGGGCTACGTCGTCGAACCGGGCCCCTTCGTTGCGCCGGCCGGACCCTCGATGCCGCCTCGGTCGAGTGGGCGCCCCACCAGCCCCAACCACCCCGAGTACGCGTCCTGGCGGGCGATGAACGCACACATCCGTGACCTCGACCAGCGGGTCACCCGAACTCGTGGTCGGCCACACAAACTGCTGAGCGTCGTCATCTGCGTGCGTCGCCAGGTGTGGACCGACAGCGAAGTTGTCGTCCTCTGCATCCCCAACAGCCTCAGAACCAAGCCGTCCATCAACGTCACTACGCGGTTCCCCGTGCGCCTCCCCAGCGTCGGCCTGGACCTCACAGCTTCTATCGTCATGGGAACGACCGCGAGCAAACCGTTCTGACACTGGCCTCCGAACTCGGCTTCACGGTCTGACAACGGTCGACAAGGACCGGCTGCGCGGTTTGGGGCCCCGCCCGGAGTCGAACCTCCTTGCCACCTACCCAACGCAGAGTGGTGTGCCTGGAGCTGCCGGAAGAGAGTTCGGCGACCTCAAAGCCCGACGCAGTGCCACCGATGAGACGGCGCTTCCGGAGGACGTGAAGATCTATGGGATGGCCGACCTCCTGGCCAACATGGGTGCCGCACCCTACGGCTGTGCCCCCTGTGCGTCATCACCCGGGCCGTGGTGCCCACGTCACCGCCCGGCGGCGACCTCACTGATCGTCGTCTGTGACCGCGGCGAGGACCGCGGCACGCTGAACCCTCGGCGCAGCTCCGCCACTTGCGGCATCAAGACACGGTGTGGCGGGCCAGGAAGGCCAGCTCGTCTTGGGTAAGGCGGCGGGGCCGACCAATGTCGAGGTTGTAGGCAGCGATCGTGGTCGTGCCCTCCACATACAGTTGATCGACGTCGCGGATCTCGTAGGCTAGCTCGAACGAGACGGCCCGGTGCTGTGCAACCCAGACGTGCACGTCGACCGGGTCTTCGCGGTAATACAGAGGGGCTCGGTACTCGACGCTGGCGCGGCTCACGACGAACGCGTTCTGGCGGCGGCCAGCCTCGTCGTCGGCCAGCACTTCCCGGAACATGCGCGTGCGCGCCTCCTCCATGAACCGGAGGAATAGGGCGTTGTTGACGTGCCCGTACGCGTCGGCGTCGGCCCAGCGCAGCGGGCAAGGGTAGATGTAGCTGTGCACGAAACGGGCTTTCTACGAGGCGGTCGGGGGAAGGTCCGCAAGGACCGCAGCAGCGTGAAGCTCGCCGCCGCGTCGTTCGCTATGTCCTGGCCTGGCAGTGCGCAGCGCCGGGCCGGGCCGCAGCTCGGTGACCAGGCTGGCCACGTCTTGACTGTCGGGGCGCAGATGGTCGGGTCCAGACAGGTCTTCCTGGATTTCGCGGAGCAGGCGCTGTTCCTCATCGAGTTCACCGAGGAGCTGCTCGATACGAGAGGCGGCGGCGTCGCGGGGAGCTGGCAGTGCGAAGCGTGTCAATTGCTTCAGCTCGGCTCGGGCCTGCGCTGGCAAGACCCCCCGCGGTATGCGGCCGATCACGGTGGAGGGTGACACTTCGCTGACGCCCCACTGCCCGGGGGCCTCTTCGACGGCCCAGACCACGGTGCGCTTGGCGGGCGAGAGGGTCAGCTGGCAGTCGGACCCGACAAGGCGGCTGAGGGCGGGCAGAAGGACGCCTCCCTTGCCGGCATGGGTCGCGGCCTTGCCTGCGTCGTCCACTACGAGGCGAGCGGTATGGACATCTTCGGCGCGGAGTCGCTCTGCCTCTGCAATCCGCTCCTGGGCTCGGTCAATTTCGCGCGGCGTGTTGTGGGTTTCGTCCAGCCAGCCGTTTCGGATACCGCCCAGTGCGTCTCGCTGGCTGTCTGGTTCTGCTTCGACCCAGGTCATGACGACGAAACGACAGTCGGGCATGATCGCGGGGTACGCCACGTGGCTGACGATTTCGATGGTTTTCCAGCCCAGGGTCGGCACGCTGGCCAAGAAGACGTGGCCGTCGCGATGCTGGACCATGTCGGTGTCCGCATCCCAGAGCTGCCGGACCTCGGGGTTCTTCTTGACGTCCTCGATCAGTTCCTGCAGGTCTGCGTCATCACGGTGGGTGGTGAGCGCAAAGCGGAGCATCCGGATGAAGACCGTGGCGTGCTTGTGCCAGTCGTGATAGGTGGCGCGCCCCTCGGCGGTTGTGAGGGCCCAGCGGATCAAATTGGCCCGGGGCTCCATGACCCACGGCCATATCTCGGCCATGGCCTCGTTGTACGCGAGGATGTTCCAGTTGCGGTCGGACAGATAGGTGGGGCTGGGCATCTGCCGGTCGATGAGCAGCCTCAGCGCCGGCTTCACATCATGATGACCCTCGGCAGGCACGGAGCGCAGGTAGGTGCCCACGTTGTGGAGCAGCAGGGCGTGGCGCTTCTCTTGGTCGAGCTTCAGCACCTCTGCCAGAGCATCGCACTGGGTCTGTGAGAACCGCGGCGTCGCGCCGTGTTCGATGGTTCGGTACGTGCGCTCGCTGATGCCCAGGGCCCGCCATACAGGTCGCTGCGTGAGGCCGGCGGCTTCGCGCCATTGCTTGAGCATCGCGCCGAACCCCATGTATTGCCCGGCGACTCCGGTGGGCCGTTCGGACGAAGTCCTCTTTCCGGCAGAGCCCTTGCCGCTGCCGACCCGCCGCTGCGCGACCATCAGCCCTCCTGTCGTGTCCTCGCTCCGGGGAGACGCCTGCTTTCGGGCATGAAAAAAGAGGGGTCAGCGCGACCGCTGGCCCCCCTGCGTCTCGCGGTAGACAATACGCAAGATTTTGCGATCTTGTGCACTTGTGGTACTGGCCACATACCTGGGAGAATGTCACGGTTCAGGCTTGAACATTTCGACCGGAGCGGCGGGGTGATTGCCCCCGAAAGGGACATCTCCCCTGTCCATCCCGTCGAAGATCGCGGGACCGGCAAATGTTTGCCGGTTTTCACCTCCCCCCATCGCGGCTGGTCTAGACCGCGATTGCGGAGCCACTCCCCAATTCGCCGGACTACCTCATTCCGCTTGTAAAGCAAGGCAATTGGAGACTCGCGAGTACCTCAGCGGGCGCGCGAGACCCGAGCGATCTATCTATGCAAATCGGTCATATGGTCGCCGTTGACGCCCTCTTGGCGTCTGACTTAAATCTTCTTACCGGCTGGTTCGGCAAACAGTTGCGGCATGAGACACACGGGGTCGAGTGAAGATCATCTCCGACATCACCGGGGCTCTTTTGCTCGTCGATAGGGACGTAGTCATGGGGCACTGAAGCCCCTCGCCCCGGCGCATCGCAAGATCGGCTGCGGGGGAAAACCATGAGTATGAGGAACCGTTATGTGGTGGTGGAACGGCACCCCGGACGCCCGGAATGTGCTTGTCCAGGGAGCGGCGGAGGCCGATGGTCACGGCGTGGGCACGGGTGCCGACGCAAGACAGCCCGGGGCCGCGATGCGGCAGCGGGGACGTACCTGGCGTAAGCGTCCGGCCGACAGTGAGCTGCAACGTCGCATCCGGCAGCAACTGCGTGATCTTGACCTTCAGCCTCCGCTGAGCGTGAAGGCCCTGTGCAAGGCGCTCGGCGAGAAGCGCGGGCGCCCCATCGAGCTTCGGGCGTACCCCCTGCCGAAGCCAGGGCCGTCGGGGCTGTGGTTCGAGACCCCAACGGCCGACCTGATCATTTACCAGCAGGAAACGACCAAGCTCCACCAAGATCACATCATCTTGCACGAGATCGGCCATATTCTCGCGGACCACCAGAGCGACAACCGCGTGGACGAGTGGCATGCGGTGATCGCCGGACTTTCGCCCAGCGCCATACGCCGGGCGCTGGGGCGCTGCACCTACGACGACGCACAGGAACAGGAGGCAGAGCTCGTCGCGACGATCATTTTGGGCTGGGCCTCGGCGCTGGACCGTGTCACGCCCTGCACTTCGGTGGACCCGTCGGTGCGCCGCCTCCACCACACATTCGGTGCCCCTGAGGGGTGGTTGTGATGGCAGTCGTCTTGGTCTTTGCCGCCCTGGCCGGCGCCGTCGCCTGGAGGCTGTTCCAGCTGCTGAAGGACCCGCGCAACCCTTCGCAGCGCAGCGTGAGCTTGTGCCTGGCGTGTGCTTTTGCGTCCTACCTGGTCGCCGCGCCGGTCGGGCCCGCCTTTGACACCGTCGCGGACCCGGGGTGGGGCAAGCTGCTGCAGAATGTGCTGCTTCTCGCAGCGGCGTACTTCGTGATGTGTGTCTACCTGTACGCGGCGTCGGACGAGCGCACGGGCAGGCGTCGGGCGCGGCTTGAGGGCTTGGCTCTGGCTCTGGTCGCCGGCGTGATCACCGTCGCGGCCCTCGCCGCTCCCCGGTCTGCTCTGACCGGCAGCGTGCGGACGGCAGACATGACCGTTGTCCAGGTCTCCGTGTTCTACCTCACGGCCGGCCTGTACTTGCTCTACGCGTTGGCTGCAGCCTCCTACTGGACCCGGCGGTATGCGCGGATGTCCCAGCGTCCGGTGTCCACGGGCCTGTGGGTAGCGGCTGTGGGGCTGCTCGGTGGCGCCGTCGTGTGCGCGGTGAACGCGGTCTTCGTGATCGTCCGCTGGCAGGGCGGTGCCATACCCAAGGCTCTGACTGTCGGTGTGGCGCTGGTGCTGATGGCTGCCCTCACGCTGGTCGCCTTCGGCTTCACCTATCCGGGTGTGCGGGCGCGGCTGGCCGCCGTGCGGGTATGGCGTGAGCACCGCCGCAACCACCGCCAGCTGGAGCCTCTGTGGCGGCTGCTGTGCCAGGCATATCCCCATAGCGTCCTGACACTCCCGGGTGGCACATGGCGTGACCGCAGGCGGGCCAACGGCGTCCATCGCCGCTACCACCGCCGCGTGGTGGAATGTCGTGACGGTCTGGTGCAGATCAGTACGCGCCTGCAAGGCTGCGGGCACGAGGGCACCATCGTGGACTTGGCCCGCCCCGAGGTCCTGGCCCAGCAATTGCGGGCCGCCGTTGACACCATCGCGAACGGCGCACCGGTCTCGGACCGGGCGGTCCCGCTGGCCGTGCCGGAGAACGGCGATCGGGACACTGATGTACAGCAACTGGTCGCACTGTCGCAAGCGTTGCGCAGCGGAGCCAGAAGCGGAAGGGAAGCAAGGTGCTGATCACCGCTGGACGAGTCCTCGCCGATACCGCGGGCGGGGGCGTTGCCGAGGGCGCTGTCCTCATCCGGGGTGGCACGATCGTCGCTGCGGGTGGGCGGGCTGAGGTCGAATCCCAGGCCCAGCCCGGCGAGGCGCGGATGTCCTTTCCACGCTCCACGGTGTTGCCCGGCCTGATCGACGCACATGTCCACCTCTGCTTCGACGGCGGGACCGACCCGGTCGCCACGCTGCGCGATCGGGATGAGGACGCTCTCCTTGGCGACATGACGAACCGGGCCGAGCAGCTGTTGAGCACTGGTGTGACCACCGCACGCGATCTGGGCGACGGAAGCGGCCTCGCGCTGCGGCTGGCCGACGCCATCGCGCTCGGTTCCGCCGTGGGTCCGCGGCTGATCTGCGCGGGGCGTCCGCTGACCACCAAGGGCGGGCACTGCTGGTTCCTCGGCGGTGAAGTCGACGGGGAGGACGAGATCCGCGGCCTCATCCAGCGCAACATCGCAGCCGGCGCGAAGGTCATCAAGGTGATGGCGACTGGTGGCGGCCTCACCAAGGGCGGGCCGGCCAGCTGGGAATCACAATTCACCCCGGATGAACTCGCGATCGTCGTCCAGGAGGCTCGTCAGGCCGGGCTTCCCGTCGCGGCACATGCCCACGGGGCTGACGGCATCGCAGCCGCGGTGGCCGCCGGGGTGGACACCATCGAGCACTGCACGTGGATGACCCGCGACGGCTTCGAGGTGCGCGAGGAGGTGCTGGCCCAGATCATCGACAAGGGCATCTTCGTCTGCCGAACCGTCAGCCCCCAGTGGCCTAAGCTGCCCCAGATCTTCGGCCCCGAGCGCGCCGAGGCCCTGGTCGCCATGGCCCGACAAGTCGGGGAATCGGGGGTGAACCAGATCGCCGGTACTGACGCCGGAGTGGGGCGTGCCGGGTTCGGCGGGCTGGTTTCAAGTCTCGGCTTCTACAGGCACCTCGGGCTGCCGAACAGCCGGATCATCGAGATGGCGACCGTCCACGCGGCGCGCGCGCTGGGTCTTGGTGAGGTGACGGGCAAGATCGCCCCGGGGTACAGCGCGGACCTACTCATCGTCGACGGTGACCCGCTGACGGACCTGGACGCGCTGCGCTCGGTCAACACCGTGTTCGCCGCCGGCCAGCAGTACCAGCCGAGCGGCACCTTGGGCGCGTAGGGTGCGCGACCGTCACACCGGCAGGGCGGAGGTCACTGTCCCTCGTCGTCGGCGGCGGGCAGTCCTCGGTCCTGGAGTTCGACGACGACCTCGTTGACGAAGGCGAGCACGTCTGCGGGAAGCCCGCTTCGCTTCGCGCCGTGTGCCACAGCCCGGGTGACCTTGCCCTCCCGGGCAAGGGCCAGCAGTCGCAGCCCCTCGTAGATGTGCCGGGCCACCGCGTGTTGGGGCTCGAAGTACATCGGCTCGACGCCGAAGATGTCGGCCAGACCGTGGTAGACGATCGGCTTGGCCGTGGCCTGGACGCCGGACAACAGGTCCTTCACCTCCGCTTCGGAGATGACCACGGCACCCGCATACGCGTTGACCCCCTCGGCAATCTCTCCGGCCGTCGGCGCGACCTGATCGCCGGGGTACAGGTGCTCCATCAAAAACGCGATCTTGTCCGCGAGCGCCGTGGGTACCTGGCCCGGCTCCGGCACGTCCCGCCCAAAGGACCGCTCCTGCGCGGCCAGCAGCGTGTCGACACTGACCCCGTACGCCTCCGCGAGCGGTGGGACGTACTTCGGGTCCAGTCGGCGGATTGCACGCTCCGCGCGGCTGACGGGCGCGTGGCTCTTGGTGCCGATGAGCCGGCCGGTGTCCTTCTGGTAGATCCCGGCATCGGCCCGCAGGTCCGATAGGTCAGGTAGACCCACGCGGGGAAAGAGGACGTCCAGGGGCTTGCCGAGGATCTTGGCGAGAGCCGGCAAGACCTCGGCGTCAGGACGCTTCTTGTCGTTCTCCCAGTTCGCCTCGGCGGAGTCGGAGACACCCACGCCCTGCCCCACCTGGCTCTGCAGGAGTCCCGCCTCGATGCGCGCCACCTTGATGCGGCGTCCTTCGACGAGACGCTGGGACATGTAATGCACTCCAATGCATGCAAGGTTTGGTGAATCAACCCTAGCAACTTGTACGTGTGCATGGAGACAGATAGCCTGACCATGGCGAGATCGACCGGGGAGAAGACCCGTTCCGCCTGGTCTCTTCTTCGCCCACGTACAGAACTTCCTTGCCCTTGGGGCGGGAAGCGGCACCGGGCCCAGCCAGCTGCTGGCCTGAGAAACCCGCTGGCGGGCCCGGCATCATCCCCATTCGGAGACATCATGAGTTTTGCATCATCACCTGCCCCTTCGCACGCCGCACGTCGGTTTCGGCGTTCGCTGGTGGCTGCGTCAGCGGTGGCGGTGGGCGCGGGTGCGCTGCTGGCGCCGAGCGCGTCGGCGGCTGATCAGTGGGGCCGGGGTTTCTTGATCTCGGACTCCGCCGGACACGCGGACGCCTCGCACATCGGCGACTACCGATCCGCGGTACCTGGCGTGATCGCGTACTGCGCCGACCCGGGCCTTGCCGGGCCTCAGGCCGCCGGCGGTTACGGGGCGGCTCGGGACTACACCTCGTGGACGTCGCAGGCCACCGGCAAGGCCGCGACCGCCGCGCAGGTCTCTCAGGCCGCGTACATCGTGTCGAAGTACGGCGAGGCCGGCTCGGATGCGCAGGCCGCCGCTGTCGACGCGGACGTCTACAGCCTCCTGAACGCCGGATCCACCTACGCGCTGCCCGACGGGACGCGGGCCGTGCAGCGGCTGTCGTACCCGCAGGTGGCCCCGCAGGCGAAGACGCTGGCCACCGCCTACCTGAACGAGGCCGCACGGTTCGCCGGCCCGTACAAGGTCCACATCACGCCCCTGGCCGCGCTGCGGCCCGGCGTGACGACCGGCATCAAGATCACCGTTACCTCCGCCGCCGGAAACGCAGTGCCGGGCATCCGGCTCAACCTCAAGGCCGCCCTCAACGGGACGAAGGTGGCGGAGGACACCGAGTCCACCAACGCCCAGGGCATCGCCTACGCACACGTCACGGCCGCCAAGAGCCAAAGCGTCACGCTCACCACTGAGGCCATGGGCCTGCCCGGCACCACACTGCGCGCCGTCCTGCCCCACAACAAGGACGCGCAGCGCATGGTCATCGCCGGCGGCACCACCAGCGCCACCGCGCAGCTGACGATGACGGCCACCGGGGAAGGCGGCCGGATCAAGGTCACCAAGACCGCAGGCGACACCGGCAAGGTGCTGGCCGGCGTCAAGTTCGCGGTGCGCAACAAGGACGGCAAGACGGTCGCGACCGGCACGACCGACGCCAGCGGCGTGTGGCAGACCGCCGAGCTGCCGGCGGGCGAGTACAGCGTCCACGAGGTCGAGGCGGTCGACGGCTACCAGCTGGCGGCCGACCAGCAGGCGACGGTCAAGGACGGCAAGGCCACTGCGGTCGCCGTGCAGGACACCAGGATCCCCAAGTCCAAGGCACCCAAGCCGCGGCCGGTGACGATCAAGGTGCTGCCGAAGACCGGGGCCTGACCCCCCGTCGGTACGCGGTCTCCCACCGCGCACCGACGTGACACTCCGCAGCGGGGCGGGGGCCCTGAGCTGGTCCCCGCCCCGACGCGTACCCCCGTCCTGACATCTCGCTCCCTGGAAACACCCATGACTGAGTCCTCCAACCTTCCCAGCAACAAAGCGAATCCGGCAGATCAGACTCCCCTCCGGACGCCGCCCAGCAACCTGTCACAGCGCGCTGCCCGTTGGGGCAAGCGCCGTCGAGGTGTCATCGCCGTCGGCGTCACCGCCGCCGTCGCGCTCTCCGCGACCGGGGTGGTCTTGGCGCAATCCAGCCAGGCTCCCAAGACACACGCGACGTCGGACACCCCGACACCAGCCGCGCCATCCCACACAAACCCCTCTCCGCGCGGCACCGGCGAGACGTCCAGCCCCACGTCTGCGACCCACGAGGCCACTCATGCGCTCGCCGACTGGGCCGTTCACCCCTCCCCCTCGGGCGAGAGCACCGTGTCAGGGGCGGGAGGGCCCATCATCGACGTCGTGCGCATCCCCGCCCTCGGACGGAACTGGGCACAACCCGTCTACCAGGGCACCAACTCTCAGCAACTGCAATCCGGGCTCGGGCACTTCGATGGCACGGAGGAGGCGGGAGGGATCGGCAACTTCGTCCTCGCCGGCCACCGCTCCGGCATTCCCTCGCCTCCGCTGCGGGACGTCGACAGCATCAAGCCGGGAGCCTCGATCATCGTGTCGACGCCACAGCGGATCACCTACACATACACCGTCACCCGCATCTCCACCGTCGACCCCACGGACGTCGCTGTCACGGCCCAGGTCCCAGGCCAGCCCAGCGCGACACCCACCAAGGCGATGCTGACGCTGGTGACCTGCTGGCCTGCCGACGGGCACAGCAAGCGGGTGGTCGTCGAGGCGAGGCTCGCCTCCGCCCGAGGCGGCGAACGGTGAACTCCGTATCGACTGGTCGCGAACTGCGCGGGAGAGCGTGATGCTCGGAGCAAAGAGATATAGCGACAGCGCGACCTGGACAGCTGGTGACGCCTTGCATGCGAAGACATCCCTTGTCGGATGGTTGCGTACCGAATCCGCCGCTCGCATCCTGTGCCACCTCCTCACAGACGAGGAAGATTCCATCATCCTCGAATGGGCCGGCATGCCGGTCAAGGAACGCCAGCGCTGGCTTCAGGAACATCTGTCCGGTCAAACCACTCCAGCGCCCGGTCCGCAGCCGGCGAATTCAGTGGACCTCCAACTGAGTTCTACGGCTGTCCGTGACTGTGAAATCGTCTACGCCGATCCCGCCATGGGCGACATGGTTGCTGCCGCAGCGCAGAACATGCCCGCAATGGAACTCCGCCCCCACCACTTCCTTTCCCCCTTCGGCATGGTGGTCTTCGCCAAGCCGCTGCCAGAAGTCCTGCACATCCAGGGAAGACGTTCCGTTCGCCCATGCGCCTACATATGGGAGGTCTCGGAGTCAGACGTCATAGTTACCGAGTGGGAACGAGGCTTCGGCCCCAGGGCGTTCGAGAGCATAGGAAAGGTCTTCTACCAAGGGCTGGGCCCCTCCGCGTTCTCGCGAGCCCGCTTGGGAACCAACGACTGGGCTCTTAACTGGCACCGGCAGAACCCTCTGGCAGTGCTGTTGTCACTGACAGCACTGTCGCGACAGGCACTTGCGAGCGTCGACGTACCCAAAGTGCCCCAACAAGTCGCCGGGCGCGCACGCCGGGCGGGCATTGACGTGCAGCGGTTCCGCCGGATTCGGCTCCGGCAGCCGGAACGCGCAGCGCTCGAACTCCAGGCAGCCCGGGACAAAGCCAATGGCACCACACGAGCCGGGCATTGGGTACGAGGTCATTGGCGGCAGCATTACTACCCCAGCATTGACGAGCATCAGCCCCTATGGATTGAAGGCCACCCGCGGGGAGATTTCACCAAGCCCGTGTCCAACACGCCGAAAGTTCTGATTGCCAACGGCGATCGGAACACGAAACGGCGGGTTTCAAGCCCCGTGCCCTGCTAGAGCACAGACGTCCTTTCAGGACTTCGAGAGCTATGTCTGGTCTTCCGGCAGCGGTCTGCGTATGTTGCTGGTCCCCCGCCGGGGTCCCGCCCGGCGGACCGCCGAAAGTGAAAGGGGGGACCCATGAGACGCGCACCACCCGGCTCCGGACATGGCACCGGCGTCTGAAAGTTGCAACCTTCCAGACGCCGGACGGCCAATGACACTCCCGCCCGCACAGGGGCGCGAGATCACCCACCAACACCGCGCCGGCCCCTTTCCACAGGCAAACCGGAGCGGCTCCACTTCACAGGAGAGTGTCGCATGCCCTCTGCCCTGCGCAAAAGGCTCGACGTAGCGGCCTGCGCGGCAACCCTCTGCGCCTCGGGGGACCTCCAGTCCCGCATCGTGGGCGGGAGCGGCCGATGAGTGTCGATGCCCGCGAGTGGGGGTGGGAGCACAGCTCCAGCAAGGGAGTGGCGCGCCTGGTCCTGCTGTCGATCGCCGACCGCGTGCCGGACGAGCAGTGCGTCGCCTGGGCCTCCCTGGCCAGCCTGGTCACGCGCACCAACGCCTCGCGAACTGCCGTGCGGACCGCACTCGCAGCGCTCGCCGAGAGCGGCGAGCTGGAGCTGCTCGACCATCTGGACGGTCCGCAGCGCACCTCGGTCTACCGCCTTCCGCGTGCCGCCGCCTGGCTGGCCAAGGTCGCCGAGGCCACAAAGGACGACCCGAACGCGTACGTCGAGCCACCCACGGACTCGGACCCGGTACCCGAGCTGGACGAGGAGGCCGAGAAGAAGCTGCGGCGGTACGGCATCTGGCCCAAGAAGGGTAGGGAATCCGACCCCTCGCAGCGGAATCCGACCGGTGCGGAATCTGACCCCTCCCGACGGAATCCGACCCCTCGACGTGCCGGAATCCGCACCGTCGAAGGTACGGATTCCGCACCCCAGAACCGTAGTGAACCGAAGGTGAACCGTAAAGGCAGCAGTAGTGGTGCTGCCGTCACCTCGGCCGGCGAGTGGCAGATCGACCCAGCGACCCACGACTGGGCCCGCCAGCACGGGCACCTCGACCGCCTCGGCGAGGAGGGCCTGCAGGCGGCCGACGCCAAGTGGCGCGCCCACCGCGCCGACTTCAAGCCCCGGACGGCGGCTTCCTGGGCTGCCGACTGGCGCTCCTGGGTCGCCCGGGAGCACGCCCCAAGCCGCCCGAAGCTCTACGCCCTGCCCGGCAGCGGCTCCGCCCCGAAGGGCGGCATGACCCTCGCCGAGGCCCACACCGCAGCCCTCCTCGCCGCCCTGGGCGAGCCGACCGGAGAAGGAGCAATAGCCCAGTGACCCCCCACGAAGTCGGCGCTCTGCTGGCCTACCTCGGCCGCCTCGACCCCCGCCTGATCCGGACCGACACCGGTGAGGCCCGCGACCAGATCGCCCGGTGGCACGAGTTGCTCGGCGACGTGCCCCTGGCCACCGGCCACGGCTGGGACACCCGCCTCGTCGCCCGCGAGCACATCCTGGAGTCGCCGTACCCGATCCTGCCGGTGGACATCGCCCGCAAGTGGCGCGCCTACCGACGCGACCGGCTGCAGCGGCACACCGACCCCACGCCGGCTGCCGACCCCGACGACCAGGCTGCCTGGCAGGCTGAACTGGCGCACAGTCGGCGTGCGGTTGCCTCGGGGGCCGTCGTGCCCACGGCGTGCCGGCAGATCGCCAGCGGGCGGGTGCGTCCTGATCTGGAGGAGCGGCTGCGGAAGATCGGCTCGTGCATCCCGCCGGCCGTGCGCGCCGAACTCGCCCCCTACCGGCCCGCCCGCGCGGCCCGCGAAGCCGCCATCGCCGCAGGAAGCCCCGACGCGCTCAGCGTGCGATGCGAGTGGTGCCACGCGGGCGAGGGCGAGCCCTGCCGCAGCCGGCGCATCGGTCTGGACGGACGGGCCCGGGGGAACGCCCCGCGCGCCACGCCGCACCCCAGCCGCGTCGACCTCGCCACGGCGGCACGGGCCCAGCACGCAGCGGCGTGATCGCCCACTGACCGCGCGCTCGGCCCCCTCCCCCCTCCTTCCGCTCCGGTGCGGCCCTGCTACCGCACCCCTGCCCGCCTCGACGCCGCGTCCGCCGCACCCACCCACCAGTGCCGCGTACCCGCCCACCCTCCGAGGCGACTTCCGGAGACTGACTTGCGCAACATCACCACCAACGACACCCCCACCACGCCCCTTCGAGGGATCGCCGACCACAGCTGGCAGGCCCGGGGCCGGTGCCAGAACCTGCCGGCCAAGGACATCGACGAGCTGTTCTTCCACGCGGCGCGCGACCGCGCGGCCATCGACGAGGCGAAGACGATCTGCGGCCGGTGCCCGGTCAAGAAGGCGTGCTTCGACTACGCCCTCGACAACGAACTCCGCCACGGCATCTGGGGCGGGCTCACCGAGACCGAGCGCCGCCCCTGGCACGCCAGGGTCAACAAGCGCCTGGACTACAGCCGCGTCAAGGCCACGTTCGAAGGCCGCCACGTCCACCTCAGCGACGCCGAACGCGAGGCCGTCACCCGCCACGCCTACGCCCGCGGCTGGAGCCCCGAACGCCTCGCCCACGCCCTGCAGCTCGACCTCGACTGGGCCCGCGACCTGATGCGCAACGCCGCTCACGCCGTCGCCGACCGCGACCGCTACTGGGGGCTGTACGACGAGGACGAGACCACCGACGACGAGCACACCGAGGACGAGACCGACGCCTCGCCCGTGCAGGTGCCCCGCCAGGTGCACACCCAGGCTCTGATCGCCGCTCTCCGAAAGGCAGCATGACCCCCCTCATATCCCTCGGGAGCGTCCCGATCGACCCGGCATACGTGGTCGCAGTCGGCGCCGCGCTCGCACTGGTGCTGGTCGCATGGCGCAAGAGGCACGTACGGACCCGAACGGAAGGAGCGCGCTCGGGCACCCTCGCGGTCTGTGTCGCCTCCCTCGCCGCACTCGGCTGCACCATCTACTCCGGCGACACCAGCTGGCGCTTCGCCTCCGACTACCTCGACATCGCCGGCACCACCGAACGGGCCATGATGTTCGGCGCGGCAGAACTGGCCTTGTTCGCCACCGCGCTGATGGCCCGGCAGAACCTTGCCACCCAAGGAACCCCGGGGCTGCCTGGAGGCTTGGTCTGGGTGATCACCGGGGTGCAGGTCATCCCGGCGTACGCCGAGTCGGGGCCGGTGGGCGGCGCCGTACGCGCCTTCGTCGGCCCAGTCCTGGCCGCCATGCTCTGGCATATGGCCATGGGCATCGAACTGCGGCTGCGCAAGCCCGACGCCACCTCGCAGGGGGCCCTGGCCACGCTCGGACGGGAGATGCGTGAGCGACTGTTCTCACGCCTCGGCCTCGCCACGCGCAACCGGAACGCAGCACAGATCACCCGCGACCGCGCCACTGCGCGCGCGGTGACCCTCGCCTCGCGTCTGGCCAGCCTGTCCCCCGACAAGCGCAAGAAACGACGGGGGCAATGGATCACGCGTCGACTGGAGTCGGCACTTGCGCGATCCGGTGTGGGCACCGACCCGGAACAGCGGTGTGCGCTGTTGGATCAGCTGGCCGCCCGTCGCCATGCTGCGGCGCTGGCAACGGTCGACCTGTCCTCGCCGTGGTCCCACCCCTCACGGAACCGGAGCGAGGACCACGGGGAGCAGCGCCCGGCCCGTCTGCACCCCGATGACCTGGAGGCGTTCTGGGACCAGCTGGTCCGGTGGCTGCGCTCGGTCCCCGACGCCGGTCCCGAAGAAGGACACCCGACAATCGGGGACCGTCCCGACGCAGGCCACGCGGGACCGTTTGCGGGGACCGACCTCCACCGGGACCGTCCCCACTCGGTCCCCAGCAGCGACGGGGACCGTGAACCGGCTGGGGAGCGTGCGGGTGTAGAGGGCTGGAGCCTGCCCAGCACAACCGACACCGCCACGATCGGGGACCGTGAAGACGCGGTCCCCGGGACCGACGAGACCGGTGACCACGCGGGCGCAAGCGCCAGCGATGCCCGCGAAGCCGCCGCTCAAGGCGCCACGAGTCCGTCCCCAACTCCGGTCCCCAACAAGGATGAAGACCGGGACCGCCCCGAGACCGCAATGGGGACCGAGCCACGCGGGGACCGTCCCCACACCATCCCCAACGACGACGGGGACCAGGACCACCCCGACACCGAAACGGGGACCGAGCCACGCGGGGACCGTCCCCGCGTGGTCCCCGTGCGGAAGGCGCCGAAGTCGAAGGGGCCACGGAACCGCCCCCGAGGCGGGCAGACCAAGCGCACTCGGACGCAGCAGCTGACCGTGGACGAGATGGTCGAGCGGGTCCGGCCCCACGTGCCCGCGCTGTTGGAACGCGACGGCAACGAGTCCCTCACCCGGGTCCAGCTGAGGGAGATCCTCCGCGCCCAGGGCCTCCAGGGCGGTCGGAACGAGCGCCTCACGCCGGTCCTGCAGCAACTGCGCGACGAAACCAGCACCACCACGACGACGAGGAGTACGACCCGATGAAGACCTGCCAGCGCTTCACGCGCATCCGAAGCGGCTACGAGCAGGACATCCGCTTCCTGATCAACCACTCCGAACGCCACCAGGGCACCGTGTCGGGCAAGGTCAGCGCAAAGAACGCCCTCGCGGTGAAGCGGAAGATGGCCAGGGCATTGAACTGGCACTTCGATCGCTGCCGTGAGTGCGGCTGAAGTCCGCAAAGACGCAGGTCACACGCCTGCTTTCGGCACTTCCGAATCGGTGGCCCGGCCTTGCGCCCGGGCCACCGCCCCCGCGACGGAGGGCACGCCATCCACCCCCGACACCCGCGTAAGTACGCACCAACGACTGCCGAAGCCGGCGCTTGGGCGGACGTGCTGGTGCGACAGCAACTCCTGCACGCAGCAGTCCTGGCACCGACCGGCCAGTGGCTGGTCCAGGACCGCGCCGAATCGCCGGTCCGCGTCCTTGCCGGCCCGGCCGCCATGGTCGGCCTCGCCGCCCAGATCCAGCACCGCATCCGCTCCACGAGGAACCGCACCCGATGACGAACCCGACGACAACCCCCACCCCCGCGCCGGGTGAGCCGGAATCCAACTCGATCTCGTCGCGAGCAAGTTGGTGCGAGAGTAGTACTCCCGTTGGGAGTACTACTCTCGCGTCTCCCGCCCCCGGGGTGGCGGAAGCGGTCCAGCGCCGGGGGGCACTGGACCGAGGGGATGCGACCGAGGGCGGCTCGCATCCCCAGGAGAAGACGACTCACCCATGCCACAACCCGCACTGCACGCACAGCGCAAGCGCGCCGCCGAGCCAGCCACCCGCGCGTAACCGCACGCCCAAGACCAAGAGCAACAAGCGCAAGCACCTGATCACCAGCCGATTCAACGACGACGAGAAGCAGTCCGTCCTCGACGCCGCAGCAGCCTGCGCCATGACGCCGTCCGGCTTCCTCGCCCACGCCGCCCTCAGCGCTGCCCGCGATCTGACCCGCACGGCGGCCGAGGTCGCCGGCGAACGCGAAGTGATCTCCGAGCTGTTCAGTCTGCGCCGCCACCTCGGCCAGATCGGCAACAACCTCAACCAGGTTGCCAGGACCCTGAATTCAGGCGGCAACGCCCCACAGGCCGAAGCGGTCCTCTCCGCCGTACACCGTGCCGCTCGACGCGTGGACACCTTCACCCAGCACTACCTGGACAGCGAGCGCCCGGCTGCATGATCCCAAAAGTCCACGACATGGGCACGGACACCCGCGGCCTGGTCGCCTACCTGTACGGTCCCGGCAAGGCCGAGGAGCACATCGATCCTCACCTCGTCGCCGCGTGGGACAGCCAGGCCCCCGACCCCGGCCGCGACCCGAAGGCAACGTACGGCGACCTGCAGCGCTTGCTCGACCAGCCCGTCATGGCGCTGCCCAGGAACGCCAGGCCAGCCGACCACGTATGGCACCTCTCCGTACGCGCCGCACCCGAGGACCCGATCCTCACCGACGAGCAGTGGGCCGACATCGCCCGCCGCATGGTCGCCGCCACCGGCATCGCCCCCGAAGGCGACGACGCCGCCTGCCGCTGGGCGGCAGTCCGCCACGCCGACGACCACATCCACATCATCGCCACCGTCGTACGCGAGGACGGCCGCCAGGCCCGCATCCGCCAGGACGGCAAACGCTCCCAGGAGGAAGCACGGAAGATCGAGATCGACTATGGGCTGCGGCGCCTCAACGTCGGCGACGGCACCGCCGCGAAACGCCCCACCAGCGCCGAGCGCCACAAAGCCGAACGTCAGGGCAAGGAACGCACCCCGCGCGAGGAGCTGCGCGAGACCGTGCGGCGCGCGGTCGCCGGCGCCACCAGCGAGGAGGAATTCTTCGATCGCCTGGCCGCAGCCGGCCTGCTGATCCGGCAGCGCGCCGCACCATCGGGCGACCTGCTCGGCTACAAAGTCGCGCTGCCCGACGATCGCAACGAGGACCAGGAGCCGATCTACTATTCGGGCTCCACCCTCGCCCCCGACCTCTCGCTGCCCCGCATCCGCGAACGGTGGTCCGAAACCGCTGATCCGAGCCACAGCAACGATGTGCCCGCAGACAGCTCCTCCCGCCCGTCGCCGAGCAGCCCAGGTACGGCGCGGCGCAGGGCGGCCTCGGCCGTCTGGCAAGCGGTGCTGGTCATCGACCACGGCGACGACGCGGTGGTCGCGGCGCACATCGCGGCGGCCGGCGAAGTCCTCGACGCGCTCGCCAAGTCCTCCGCCGCGCACACCCGGCGTGAACTGCGAGAAGCGGCCTGGGCGTTCGAGCGGGCCTCACGCTCCCACGTCCGTGCCGAGCGCGGGCACGACCGTGCCCTGCGGCAGGCCGCCCGCGACCTCGTCTACAGCGGGCCGGCGCTCGGCCGCGGGGAGGACGGGGCCACCACGGCAATGCTGATCGACATGGCGTTCTTCCTCGTCACCGCCGCCGCCCACTGGCACGCCAAGAAGGAGCACGCCCAGCAGGCCACTGCCGCCCGCCAGGCCGCCGAGCACCTGCGCGCCGCCTACCAGGCAGCCGCACCCGTGCCCCTGGGCGTGCTGTACCAGCGCGGTCGGCGCCTGTCGCAGCCCCTGCGGCAGAAGCAAGTCGCCTACCTGCGCCAGTCAGTGCCCGAGCTGGCCGAGCAGATCCTGGCCGAGCCGGGCTGGTACGCCCTGGCGGCGACGCTCGCCGACGCCGAGAGCGCCGGTCACGACCCGGCCGCGCTCCTGGCCGAAGCAGCCGGCGGCCGGGAGCTGGACACCGCGGAGTCGGTCAGCGACGTGCTGGTGTGGCGGCTGCGTCGCATGGCCGATCTGCCCGCCGACGCCTCCGCGATGCCCGAGCCCGACGCCACCACGCCCACGGCAACCCCAAGCGCCGCACGGCCTTCGAGGAACCGCAACGACCGTCCGGGCAAAGCCCGATGATTTCAACAATTCTAGAGTTGCAGCAGGTCAGCGGCTTAGGGCACTCTCCTGGTGCCCGCAAGACGACCGAGAAGGAGACGGCATGTTCCGACGCACTCGTGATCGCGCGTTCCGTGAGGCCCAGCGTGCCGGCCAGGCGATGCTGGCGACGCCTACCGAGTGGCCGCTGCCCGAAACGCCCGGGCCGCTGGCCGAGGTGACCCCGGCCGCGCCGGAGACGGCGGTGGTGCCCGACTTCCTGCCGCCGGACTTCCGAGCACCGTCCCGTCAGGACGTCTCCGGGTTCATGATGCGCTGGGACCGGCCTCTCGTCATCGACGGGGAGATCCGCGAGTGCCCCGAGTGCGGCGCGTACCGGAACTGGATCGTCTTCAACATGCGCGACGACAGCATCTGGCTGCGCTGCCGGGCCGGCCACGAGACGAAGGAGACCGGCCTGGACACGGCCTGGTACAACCGCAACTCCGGCCCAGTCGACCACTTCCACGCCACCCTCGACGAGGGCCTGCGCCACCTCGGCCACTGAACCCCCGAAACCCCTCTCCCCTACTCCACGTATCGCCGGCACCCGGAGGGCCGGCCGGGTCAGACCGTCCGCTCCGCAGACACCTAGGGGTTTCGCATGCGCCTTCCCACCATGACCGTCCTCAGCCTGAGCGTCCTCGCTGCCCTGACCCTGGCAGGGTGCTCCAACAGCAGCACCCCCGCCAACGCCCCGGCGTCTTCCACCTCGGCGCCCGCGCCGCACCAGGAGGGCAAGAACGCCACGTCGTCGGCGCCGCTGACTTCGGCCGCGCTGAGCAAGCGGCTCCTGAACGAGAGTGACCTGGGCGAGGGCTACACCCCCAAAACTGCAGATTCCGCGCAGCACGATGACGTCACCGTGCTCGGTTGCCCCGCGCTGGAAAAGCTCGGCGGCGACGCCGCGGCTGGCGGCAGCCTCAACTTCCCCCGCCAGGCAAAGGCGTCCTTCGCCTATGCAGGCGGCAGCGACTCCGAGGTGTCCGAGGAGCTGTACAGCGACACCGCACAGAAGCTGTCCCAGGGCATCGCCAAGATCTACGACGCGATGACCTCCTGCCCGAAGTACCAGGTCGTCTCTGGCAGTGCCCCCGTCGAGGTCACAACGCAGAAGGTTCCTACCGTCCAACTCGGCGACGAGAGGTGGAGCCAGCTCCTCACCTTCACCGTCGGCGGGCGCAGCAGCGTCGTCAAGCAGACGGCCGTCCGCACCGGGACGATCGTCGTGCTGGTATCCGGCTCCCCGGCACTGGTCGATGCCCACGTAGAGAAAGCGCTCGACAAGGCCCGCGCTGATCGCTGACCCAATCCATGGACGGAAGCCCTGCCACGACTGGCAGGGCTTCCGTCATTCAGGCGTCCTCAACGTAGGCGATGTGTGCGCGGAGATCCTCCTCGATCTCTTCCTGATCGCCAGAGGGCGGCAGCTCCCAGTGGGTTTCGTCGCCAATCTCCATGGCCCCTTCGCTGCTGAACCGAATGAGGTCCGGGGAAGGGATGAAGTCATCACGCAGCCACTTCGCGATGACGGCGGCCTCCCCTGGTGAAACCAGGATGAGAGTGACGCAACCGCATTCCTCGACAGGGATTGTCAACATGCCTCGAACCTCAACGCCTTCGGCGACGAGCACTCCGAAGTCCAGGTAGGCGCCACCCCGGAACATGGTGGACTGCATGCTCGTGAAGGCGTCAGGAAAACGCTGCTTGAGAGAAGCCTCGAAGCCTTCAAAGGTCAGATGCCATGAGTTCGCATCATCCACCGGGGGATAGAAAAGGAAAGTCGCGCGGTTTTCGTCGGTAGCCATTATCCGTAACCTCAGGGTTCGTAGCGTGTGGTTCCCTGCATGCCGATCATGGCCATCATGCTCTGCCAGTACGCGGAGCCTTCTTTATCGTTGGTGATGATCTCGAACCCCTTGACCCGGGAGTTACGCGGGTCTGACATGGCCGCCTGGTAGCGAACGAGCTCGCGCTCGTCCTTCGGGTACATGGCATCCCGGCGAGGATTAAACTTGACGGTCGTCCCATTCGATTCGAACTTGACTGGAGATCCTAGCGTCTTGTCGACCTCGTCCAGTCGCCGGAAGGTGTTGCGGCACTCGGGTTCCTTGACGTATTTAGCTTCCACCATGTAGCCGTCCGCGGGTCTCATCCCATCCACGCTCAGCCCCCGCCCCGATGTTCCAGGGGCTCCGGCGGGGAGAGGCACTTCCCGTTCGGGGTAGCCCGCGACCCGCAGCTGATAGGCGTTCTCCGGCTTGCTGGCGTTCCCGCCGCCGGCGAAGCCATGGGCGGGAAGCGATTTCATCCAGGTTCGAAATGCGGCCTGTTCGGCTGGGGAGAGAAGGTTGGGGTGGTTGGGCGGTAGCGGGTCTCGGTGCGCGAGGCCCGGATCCACCCCCTGCCCCATCAGCGCCATCGCCGGGGTCGCAGAAGCGAGCATGATCGGCACCGGCACCCTGACACCCCCGCCCGGCAGCAGGGGTGGTCGAGGCGCGTCGTCTCCACCCGGCAGCCGTATCCGTGCTTGCGAGGAGTCCAGACTGTGCGAGATGTCACCGAGCTGGCGAATTCGAGGGTCGCCGAGGACCGCGTCGTTGAGGCCGCCGTCAAAGCCGTTGCCGCCGAACATGGGCTGCTCCCAGGGCAGGTCAAGCCGGAAGACGTCGGCCTTGTGAACGTCAATGGCAGCCAGGGCGGTTTCGATGTGATCCGCGTAGTTTTCGCAGGCGTTGGCCAGCTGCCGACACGCGGCCACGAGGTTGGCCATCAACGGCTCATCAGCCTGTGCCTGCGCTGGAGCATGGCCCGTTCCGATGTTCCGCTTGAAGTAGTCCTGGAACGCGTCGGCGGCTGCTCCCGTGTGATGCTGCCTAGCGGTCGAGGCGCATACCTGTGCCTCCTCGTAGAGCCGTTCCAAGAGCGTTCCGGCATGCCGCCAGGATCCGGCAACGGCACGTGTCCTCTGAGCCGATCCGCGGTAGCGGTCCCCGCCGCCCGGCACGTACTGGTCGTACCAGGCGGTGTCGCCGACGACCTCGGGCAACTCCCGGCCCAACCCGATGAACCTGGACGAACAGTCCGCGGCTGGATCGCCGAGATTGGCTGACAGGTCCTCCTGTTTCCCCAGTAGCTCGGCGCTCACCTGACTCTCGGTAGCCATGTACTCCCGGGCGGTCTGCATGATGCCCCTGCCCGTCGCTCCCATGAGGTAGGAGCCGAAGCCGGTCTGATCGAGCGTGGCCGCTGCGGCAGGTTTGTAGACCGCAGCGAACGCGCGGCCGGCGTCATCGTCACCGGCCATCCCGTGCTGCTGGTCGAGTTCGCTCGCCAGGGCGATGGCGGTGTCCCGGACGCCCCGCATGACGTCCATCATCGCCATCGATGCCTTGATCATCTGGCCAGCGTTGAATTCAAAGCCGCTCAATATCGCCCCCGGTTGGCCGCACGGCAAAGCATTCGTTCTACCGCACAGTGATCGCCTGCCGATGGGCAAGAGTCGAGAACCGGACAACAGCCAGGTGCCTGGGGTCGCCATGACCGGGCGAAGCCCTTACGCACAGAGCCCGGCAGGCCACAACGGCCTGCCGGGCACAGCTATTACGCCTTACTACGCGGAACTCGTCTACGAGATAGCCCGGTTCGGCACGGGGGCGGCTCCGGGACGCTGGATCGTCACCAGGCGGTCGCGTCGTATCCGGACATCGGCGATACGTTCCTCGCCAGGGAGGTAGACGAGGAGGTCGGTGTGGCTCTCGCCTCCGCGGTCGGCTACGGCCACGACGAAGTGCACCTCGGCACAGCCCGAGAGGGTGTACGCGTCGCCGGACCGGAGCGAGCTGGCGCGGTCGTCGAAGACATCGAGCGTGCGGTTCTCCCAGTCCGCGGCCTGCGTCCGCATGTGGGGCAGGGTGTAGGTCTGGCGGACGACCTCGGCCTCCTCCCAGTGGTGGCGGCACGGCGCGCACTGGTTGGGGGCTCCCGGGTTGGGGCCGGCCAGTTGCCGCTCGCAGTAGGCGTTGCCGGTCACGGAGTTACGGCGGTGCCCGGTCACCAGGTTCGCCCGGCCCTTGGGGGCCCACAGCAGGGTGTCGTCGCCGTGGCACGGCTCGACTTCGGGCAGGACGAGGTCGCCTGCCCGCCGCCGGAATCGGTCGAGGGCCTCGCTGAGGCGGGTGCAGTTGGCGCATACACGACGCGCCGAGGAGCGGCGGGCTTCAAGGGGCTTGCCGCAATATGCCAGCAGGTGGCCGGGGATCGGCCGGTGAGCCGTGGCGCTCGGGCCTGTTCCGACGGCGGGTCGGGCGTCCGGCTCGCCGCCGGGGTGCGGCAGCGTGGTGAGGATGAGCCGGGCTCGCGCGCAGCTCTGGCATCGGGAGTGCGCCGTGTTCTCGGCGATGGGCGCGAGGTCGGGTGAGTGACTGGAGCACGCGGTCAACGGCTGGGCGTCGAGCAGGACGCCGTGGTGGGCAGTGCCGTTCGTCGGGCCGATGGCGAGGCGAATCAAGGGCAGGGGCAAGCAGACCTCCTGAAGGTGGACGAGTGGTGGAAGCCCGTGGAGCTGGTGGGCACAGGGTTCTACCGCCTCCCGCTCGCAGGCAGGAGGCGGCACGTTGAGGTACCGGGACGTGTGCGTCCTGGCGGGCGGCCGTCAGCCGCGGCGGACAACGGTCAGCCGGCCCTGCGCACTCTCCGGCAGCGTGTGTCGTGGTACCGGGACCGGTGAGGCCAGTGAGGAGGCGAAGGCGGCGACCAGGTCGTGCGGAACGCTCGCGCTGAAGCTGGCACACCACAGGTAGGGAGCACCCAGGGTGGGTTCCGCCCACGCCTGCCACCCGAGCAGGTCATCGCGCGGGTCGGCGTCGTGGATGAGCGGCGGCAGCGTCTCCAGGGAGACGTGCCCGGAGAAGCCGGGGTCCGTGGCGGTCGTGCGGGGGCGGTCCATGTCGCGGATCCAGCCCCGCGCACTGAGCGCTGTGAGCACCGACTCGGCCCCGGCGAATCCCGTGTCGGGCGCCTCCTGGGCATCGAGGGCGACAAGGAGGTCGGCGAGCGCCTCGTGTGGGATGCCGGCGGTGAAGTAGGCGTTCCACTCGGTCATGGCGGCGTCGGCGTGGGGACGGGCGGACAGCTGCCAGGCAACCGGGAGTCCGCCGAGTTCGAACGGGTGGCTGGCCAGGATCCACTCGGCGCCGCGCAGTTCGTCCGGGCTCACGTACAGCAGGGTGTTGCGGGAGGTCGGCCACATCCGCCAGCCGAGCCCGCGCAGGGTGTCGCCGATCCGCTCGGCGAGAGCGTCGTCGTCACCGGCCAGGTGGCGCGGAGTGACCCAGTACACCGGGTCCGGCGTGCCGGGGCGGGAGGGATCGATGGGATGGTGCGAGTTCAGGGGCGCCTCCCTGGGGTTCGGGGGTAGTTCACTGACCGTCGCTCGGCCCGGCCGCACCGCGTCGGCGGCGCGGGGGCGCCTCGGTCGGCTCCTGCCAGGTCAGGGCAACGGCGACATCGGGCGGCAGATAGCCAAGTTGCTCGGCGTCCTTGGCCTCGGCGATGAAGACCACCGGATCTCCGTGCTCGTCCACCGTGGCGATCACGTCGCCCAGGCGGTGGGCCATGGGGAACAGCGGGTTGATGGCCAGGCGGGCGGGTGCGTCGCGGTCGCAGGCCGACAGGCGGTCGACAAGTTCTCCGACGGTCATCTCACGCGGGTGCGATTCCAACGCGTTCTCCAAGCGGTAGCGGGTGGGCAGGAGGCCCAACGGCAGGGGAAGGGTATGCGTCACGTTTGGACAGCAGGGCACGGTAAGGAGGTCACAGGAGGCGAGAGGTGGCCAGGACCTGGGCGAGGGCCGCAGCGATGATCTCCGCTGGGGTCTCCGTGTCGAAGGACATCCGGTACCCGGGAACCTTCGCGGTGCCGGTGACAGCGATCACCCAGCCCTCGCCGTCGCCGCCGGGCCGGCCCATCGGGAACCAGCCGAGATAGAACCGCCCGTCGCGGGAGTTGACGTGGACATCCGCCCGGTCGTCCACGACGAGCTTGAAGTCAGCGTCCGTGAACTGGTCGATCACCTGCCCCGGCTGGCCGGCGCCCAGTTTCCAAGAGCGCAGCCGCAGGGCCTCCACGGTCGTGGCAAATCCGGGTGAAGCTACATCCACAGTCACGGGCATCACCTCTCTGACCTGGGGTTCTCGGGGAAGGTCGTCTAGGTTGGCATGCCCCTGCAGCTTCCACCAGCCGTTGCGGGATCTTTCCTGTCTGCCCCAGGCGAACTGGCGAAAGATGAACGCCTGTAGACCGTATGTAGGGGTGGTTCCGGGGCCGCCCGTCTGTTGAGTGTGCGGGCCGTTGCGCCCGGTCAAGGGCGCCTGCGGCGTCGCTTGCGCGATGAGCTTCGCTCACCCTGGACAGTTCGCCCTGGCCCTGGTGCTGGCTGGCTATCGGGCGGCCCCTGGGGTGTGGCGTCGACGCCAACGTGTGAGGCCCTGGCTGCAGGTTGACGCCGGTGCCTCGGCGGTGGGCACCGTGGCAGGTAATGCCGCACGTTCCAGGAGGCGCCGGATGTTTTGTGAACGTACGTCGGCCGGCCTGGATGTCCATGCCCGTTCCACCGTGGCGTGGGCGCTGGACTGCGAGACGGGCGAGGTATTCAGCAAGCGTCTCGTCTCCGACACGCACAACGTGGTGGTGTGGGTGGCCGGGCTGCCGCAGCCGGCCGCGGTCGCCTATGAGGCCGGGCCGACCGGGTTCGTGCTGGCCCGGGCCTTGAGTGAGGCCGGCATCCGCTGCGTGGTGGCGGCCCCGTCGAAGATGGAGCGGCCCGCGGGCGACCGGATCAAGACGGACAAGCGGGACGCCCAGCGGCTGACCAAGCTGCTGCGGATGGACGAGCTCCCGGTAGTGCGGGTGCCGACACCGTCCGAGGAGGCCGCTCGCGATCTGGTGCGCGGCCGGGACGACGTCCGCCGGGACCTGGCCCGGGCCCGTAACCGGCTGTCCAAACTGCTGCTGCGGCAGGGACAGGTCTACTGCGGCGGATCGGGATGGACGATGGTGCACCACCACTGGCTGGCCGGCCGGCGGTTGGCCACCCCAGACACCCAGTTCGCCTACGACCAGGGACTGGACCAGGTCCCTTCCCTGGAAGCGATGCGCGACCGCTTCGACCAGCGCATCGCCTCCGCGGCAGCCTGCCCAGAATGGGGCCCGGTGGTACACCGGTTGGCCTGCCTGCGGGGCATCAACACGCTGACCGCCTTCGGGCTGGCCGTCGAGGTCGGCGACTGGCACCGGTTCACCGGAGCGACCATCGGCGCCTACCTCGGACTGGTCCCCAGCGAGCACTCCTCGGGCCCCAACCGCACCCTGGGCCCAATCACCAAGACCGGCAACACCCATGCCAGACGCCTGCTGGTCGAGACCGCCTGGCACCACTACAAGCCCTACCGCGGACCGGGGGTGACACTGCGGCGGCGCATGGAACTGGCCCCCGGCCCGGTGCGGCGGCGGGCCGATCTCGGCAACCGCCGGCTCCACCAACGATGGGAGCACTTCCTCGCCCGGAAGAAGAACAAGAACGTCGCCGTCGTGGCCGTCGCTCGCGAACTGGCCGGCTGGTGCTGGAGCCTGGCGACGATGGAGGACTGACCCCGACAGGGGCACAGAACGGCCGACGGGAGGCCGGGACGTGCAGCGCGAGGGGCAATGCCCGCGGACCCTATGAGCAGCCCGCCCGGTGGGCCACGCTCGGCTGTAGACCGGTGGCTCCGCCCCCGACGAACACCCGGTCATGCGGTAACCAACCCGCGGATATCAGGCTGACCGCGCGTCGTCGCACGACACGTACCCGGCCTCCCGCCGGTCCCACATCACCACCCCCAACCCCGCTGCACAGGGGGGCTGGAAGCCCCTCGCCTCTTGACAAAACGTCCTACATATCAGGATCCGCGACTTCGTTAGCAATGAAGGTGGTTCGTTAGCAGTGGATTAGCAAATCCGCGATCTCGTTGACAGTGGCTACGTTCAGTAGCGATCTCCTTCAAGGCTCTTTCCGGCTTCCAACACTGTGCAGAGAGCCGGCCCGGGGCGCGGCTTCACACTGCGTCGCCGGCAGACGGGGAAGGCTCACTGGCACCCGCATCCCGGGGAAGGAGCACCAGACTTGATGCACCGGAGCGGTCTTCGGGGCGCGTTCGCCCACTGGCGTGAAGGGCAGTGGTGATCGGAGTGAAGGCAGCGAGGAGAGCAGGACGCTCTTCGGGGCGACTGGCCCTGAGGACCATGCGCAGGCCGAGAAGCCACCCCAGGGTCCGCACAGCGACGGGGATGAGGGGCATCAGCGCTGCCGCTGCGATGGCTGTTGCGGGGTTCGTCCACATGATGAACCGTCCTTCTGGCGCTGCCCACCCCACGATGCGGGTGGCTCGTCAAGGACGGTCTCGCGACAGTCGATTGTTCGGGAACGCGTGTGAACAATGGTGGAAGAAGCCGAACCGGGGGTGTGATGGCAGGGCGTCCGCCACAGTCAGCAGGAGCGCGAGGCGACGAACCCTCTCGTGCCCTGATCGCTTGGTATGCACAGGCGTTGGAGGAGTCAGGGTTTGAGAGCCGCCAAGCTCTGGCGGTTCGTGCCGGTGTGTCTCCCGCTCGGGTGTCCGAGTTCTTCAGCGGAGCCAGATTCCCCTCATGGCCTCTGGCACAACGCCTTGGCGCGGCCTTGGGACTGGATGAGCACGAGGCACACCGAAGGTGGTCGCGGTCCGACCGGTTGCGCAGGCAACATCAGCAGATACAGGCTGATCAGGCACGTTCCGCCGGTCCGGGGGCCGACCGGGCACCTGTGCTGCCGGCTCACGTAGCACAATTCCTCGCCGCGCAACAGGACATGTGCTCCGATCTGCCGTATCAGCTCTTCGGTACCGATGCCCCGCCATTGGGCCACGTCTATGTCCGAGAGCGGGTACGAGCGGTTGACTCGGGTTCGCAGACCGGATCCAGCGGGCGCGGCCCGTCGGTGGTCGTGCCTGCAAGCGATCTCGTCATGAGACGGCCGCTCGCGGTCATTCTGGGTGCCCCTGGCTCGGGGAAGACGAGCATGGTGCAGAGGCTCGTGCACCAGTGGTCGGGTGCGTGGCTGTCACCGGACAGCCAGTTCCCGCGGCATCCGAGCGCGCCGTGGCTGGTGCCCTTGCGTATTACTGCTGCGGACCTCACCGGAGAGGGGACCTTCCCTGCCCTTCTTGCGGCAGCGCTCGCACGCCAACTGGGCGGGAGCGTCGACTTCGTCCTCGATCCTGCGACATTCGCCGAAAGGCCCGCACCAGGTGCTGAGTGGCTGGTGTGCGTGGACGGACTGGATGAGATCCTTGACGTCGGCCTCCGCCGCAGAGTGGTTCGTACCTTGCGCTGGCGGCTGGTGAACCGGGGAGCCCATCGGTTCCTGATCACCTCCCGGCCGCTCTTCCTGTCCGATGTGCGCCCGCTGTACGAAAGCGGCGCCGCCGACTGTGACCTCCTGCCGTTCGACAGCGCTCAGCTGGCTGCCTTCGCCAAGCGGTGGTTCATCGCCCGGAACCGACCTGAGCTGACACCGGACTTCCTGGCCGAGATCAGGAGCTCCCCCTTCCGCGAGGACCTGACGCGTGTGCCCCTGATCGCCACCATCGCCGCCGTGGTCCACGAGAACCGATCCAAGGCGCGGCTTCCCATGACTCGAACTGGCCTGTTCGAGCAGTTCATCCGGTACCTCCTGCACGTTCGACCTGCGGCTGTCCAGTCTCGGCACCGGCTCGTCACCGCCCTGGCTGCCTACGGCAAGGAGGCGGAAGCCCTGGCGGACTGGCTCTACAGCAACCGGCGCCCGCTCTTGGCGCACATCGCTGCCGAGCACCTCTCTCACAACGACATGGACCTGACTGCCACAGCCGACTCCTGGACCCGGACCCACGCTCCGGCCGTTCCCGACGGCATACCGTTGAGTGAGCATCTCCTGCCCACACTGCTCACCTCGACCGGTTTGATCACGACCGCCACTCATGGACCGCCACGATTCACTCACCGGTCGCTGGCCGAATTCCTTGCCGCCCCGACACTAGCGGGAAAACTGGGGCCTGATCTCGTACGGTTGGACGACGCTGCACGCTTCCTCCAGAGCGATCACGCCGATTACGAACGCCTGGTTCTCACTCTCGCCTCGTGGGCTTCCGCGCCAGGACATCAGCCTGAACTGCTCTGGCGCCGGTTGAGCGACGATAATGCCTGGCAGGCCCTGCTTGCGGGGCGTGTAACGGTCGAGACGGGGCATTACGTACCAGACGTGGCAAGCCGTCTGATCAGACAACTCGGGCTGACCACGCTGACGGAACGCCAATACGGGCCCACCTGGGACGACACGATCGGCGTGCTCGGCCAGCTCATGCATCACCCCGAGGTGGCATCCGAGGTGAGAGCACTTACTGAAGAGCCCGTCGTGCACCCCGCCCGACGCACCGCAGCGCTCGCTCTGCTGGCGCGGCACTGCGACGACAACACCGCGGTGGACCGGATCGAAGCCCTCGGTCGCCGAAGCAGCGCGTTCGCAGCCCTATGCGCCGCCGACGCCCTTATCGACGCAGGCGCAACAGACCGCGGGCTGACATTACTCAAGACAGTGCTGCGCCATGCCGACCTGCCGGCCGGATGGATCCACCAGGCAGGACTTCGCCTGAGGAAGGCCGGTCATGTGGAGGACACGGTCAGGCTCTGGAAGCGGTGGCTCAGCGGCCGGACGCCATCGGATCTCTCCACGCACAACCTGATCGCCGATCTTGCCGAGGATCTTGCAGAGTCCGGTGGGCCACTCTTCGCCCGCCAAGTGGCACAGCGTCTGGTGAGAAATTCCAACGCACGGCTCGACGCCCGGGTCTTCGCAGCGCGGTTCCTCGTCGAGTCCTGCGATTCGGCGCGCACCATTTCTGATGATTTGACAGAAGAAGGCCGCAGGTTCCTGCGAGACACGATCGACGATGCAGCCCAGGAGACCGTCCATGTTGTGTGGGTCGCCGAGGGGATGGTGAGGAGGGGACCCGACCGAGAAGCGGCCGCTTACCGCCTCAGGCTTGTCCGCGATGCCCACACGACCGCGGCCGACATGCGGTTGCGGGCGGCACGGGCCGTTGCCGCCTGTTCTGTCGAGGACCGTAACATCGCCCAGGCGCTGGTCGCCGCACTCCCCGCAGACATGGACCAGTCAGACGGCGCATGGTGGCAGGCGGCCTTGCTGGCCGACACCTTAGGCATGGAAGCGGAGGCGACGCGCTTTCTCAGACGAGCGGGACAACGGGTCAACGACTCCTCGGCCATCGGGGCCATCGTCAAACAACTGAGCGACGGCGATCCCCTCGCCGCCCGAGCGGAAATCTTGAATGTCGGCGCCCTAACCGGCGAAGGCGGCGTCCACTACGAGACCGTCCGGCTGCTTCTGAGTGCCGGATGGATCGCCGAGGCATGCGACCACGCATTCCGGCACGGCCGTGAGCCCAGGATCACGCCCTTCTGGAGAAACTCGATCGCCGGCATGACGATCACGTCCCAGTCCGTCGACGCAGCGTTGCAACTCGCGGCCGCACTGGCTGAGGTGAGCGATCCCAACGATCCCTCGGACGATTTCTGGTCCCGGACATGGGCCGACCTGTCAGAAGACCTCCAGCCACTCGAGGACGTCATGGCACGGGCCGAACGCTGGCCGCCGCCGGAGCCGGCCAAGAAGCGGACGTGATGCTTGTTCGATAGGCAGCATTCCTCACCCTGGGTACCTTCGAAGTCGCCTGCCAGACCAAGATTGCGCACCGCTGCCCGACACCAGCGATGCGCACGATGCCCGGATTTCAGCGTTCCCGCAGGACCCAGTGCTAACGATCATGCGGATCCTACAATCTTCTAGGATCCGCGACTTCTTTAGCGCTGAAGGTGGCTCATTACTGTAACAAGGGAGAGCCGCACGGGCCCGTAGCCGGTCGACCGGGGCCGGGCCGGTTCGAAAGACCATCTGATCATCGACAGGCACGGCGCCCCGCTCGCGGTCCTGGTGACTGGCAGGAACCGCGACGACGTCACCGAGTACTGGTTGCTCGATGCGAATCCGCCGATCCGCGGCGCCCCCACCGCAAGCCCGACTCTCTATTCGCCGATCGAGGCTATGACCACGACGTCTACCGCGACCAGGCTCATGAGCGAGGCATCACCGTCCTTGTGAAGTTTTAACTCTCTGCCTGGCAGGGTGGGACTAGCATAAGAGATACACCTGTTGAAGGAGATGCGAAATGACCTCCAAGGTGAAAGATGAACAGTTGACCGCTCAAAAAAGTAGCGGTAAGCCGAAGCGGCAGGAGGGTGTCCGTAGCGGAAATTGGCTCTTCAGTCAGGGGGCAGATCTCAATAAAGTCAGGATCACCAACCTGGGTCCGTCCATCAAGCAGGGACAGACCAGCATTGAGATCCAGTTCCAAGGGCACAAGAAGACGGCGCAACAGGACAAGGTGGGGCGCGGCTTTGACACCAACGTCCCGGTCGACTTCGATGCGCCGGCGCTACCGGCGAACCTCACCCTCGGCCAGGAGTACACCCTGGAAGCGGGAGTCTGGGACGTAGATCATGGTGCGGACATCAACAATGGTGACCCTGCCACGGCCTGGGGCAGTGCATTGTTGACGTTCAAGGTCAAGTAGGTCAGCTTAGGGCCCGAACAGAATTAACTTGTGGGCTTCAGACTTGACCTCGCAGGCCACAGCGTCACTCGTCCACATGTTGTTCTTCTGCGGGCCCTCACAACGGCTAACACAATGAGCCGAGTTGTCGGTGGATGCTCAGACAGCAGGCAAGTCTGAGGAACGCTTCGTGGATGTCGGCCCGCCGTCCCATTGGATGCACAGGCGGCCTGAGCCGTGCAGCCAAGCGAAGGTCCTCCGATCAACCTCCGATAGGTGCTCAGCCCCGTGCCATCGCCGGCGCGCTGCGGCAGTAAGACGTACAACTCTTAACTGTCGCTACTCAATTAGCGATCAAGAGGCACCTGTGGTAAGCGTAAAGAGGCATGACATCGCTGGCATGCCGCGGCGTGTTAGCAGATTGTTTGAGGCATTGCCTCAAAATAGCAGCGACCGGGATAAGGGCGGCCGTAAGACGATGCTGGCCATTCGTTGTCCTCTGCGAGCGAAATTCTGCGCTGCGGGGCCGCCTCGCAGCCTGGCCGTATGACTTCGATGCGAAGCGGCGCCTGCGTCCGCGAGAGAATCAGCTGTTGCGCCCACCATCCTTGGCGTTGCTATTTACAGTAGCCTCGGTGCCGGCCGTATCGAGTCCAGGGGCACCCCGGGTGCCCAATTGTGCACGGGCCGGTCCGGGAACGCGGACTGGGTTCTGTCTCCTAGTGAAAGCCCTCGACCTCCATACCAGAGGCAGCTATGGCAAACGACGGTGGCAGCAAGACAAACGGACCAAGGCGTAATTCACCGGACGATAGTGGGTCCGAAGGGCGCGTCGAGAGTGACGACGTACTCGCTCGACGCGCATGGTTTTATGCCAGTCGCAGTGACTCAGAAGGTAACGTCTTGCGGAAAACTTTCGCTGCGGCAGCCGGCCAGCGGAAGCTCCTTCAGCGACGGCAGGCCGAGGAGCTCCCCGCTACGCCTGGCGGGGTGGGCAGTGTCAACTGGACGCCAATCGGGCCATCTGTTATCGCATTTGGACAAGCGACAGACAATCCTCCGGTCGCAGGGCGCATCACCGGGATAGCGGCCGGGCCGAACAGTTCCCGCGTCTACATCGGCGGAGCCAACGGCGGTGTGTGGTTCTCCTCGGACGCAGGCGCGACGTGGGCTCCCCTGGACGACTACGCCACGTCGCCGATGCCGTCCAGCGGGGCTGAGGCCGATTCGCTGAGCGTGGGCGCCATGGCAGTGCGTTTCGGCGTGTCTGCGGCCACCGACGAGGTTTATGTCGGCACCGGGGAGGGCGGCGGTGCATTCGATGCCTACTTTGGTATCGGTATCCGGCACTCCACCGCGGGCGGAGCGCCTGGCACATGGACGCTGGAGGCGGCCAACCTCGCCGGGATGGCCATCTACGCCATCACCGTCGACCCGGACGACCCTGCATTGGTCCTCGCTGCAACGGGCGCCGGAATCTACCGCCGCCCGGCGTCAGGGAGCACCACATCATGGACACAGGTGACCGCCCCCGCGTTCAGCAACGCCGCCGGCCCGGTGAGCTCCCTCATCGTCGCCGGCACCGGGGCCAGTAAGACGTACTACGCGGCATTCAGCAACGATCGCGTCTACTCCAGCAGCGACGCGGCAACCTGGACCGCGCTGACCGGCGTTACCGGAGGCGGCCGCGTGGCCCTCGCCGCCGGGGAGAGTGATCCAACGGCCGTCTATGCCCTACGCCAGGATGGCAGCCTCTACCGGCTGTCCGGAACTGCCTTCCAAGCTGTGACCGGATTGCCTGGAAACGTGCTCTTCCCCGGCGGCCAGGGCTGGTACGACCTGGCCGTGGGTGTCAACCCCACCGACGCCAACCAGATCTACTTGGTCGGTGACTACACCTTCGACGGCAGCAATTACGCACTGTCGTTCTGGCGTGGCGCGATCACTGGCGGCCCGGGCAGTTGGACGTTCCCCTTCAACGCAGCCAATGCCGGGAATCCTTCGGCTGATTCGACATGGATCGGCCGCAACATCCACCCCGACGGACACGCCTTCTGTTTCGGCCTCAACAGCTCCGGTACGGCACACGACCCCGCCAACGTCTGGGTCGGCAGCGACGGCGGTCTGTGGCACTCCTCGCAGAACGGCGACATCGGCACCTTCCAGCCGTGTAACACCGGTCTGGCGATCACCGAGACTACGTTCGTGGCACAGCGTGCAGACACCGACGCCGTCGTCTTCGCCGGTACGCAGGACAACGGCACCGTGCGCTATCTGGGCGAGGAGGCATGGACCGAGCGTCCCCAGGGCGATGGCGGAGGTCTCGCCGTAGACCCGAACAACCCCTACCAGGTTATGCGGCAGTACGTACATGCCAACCTGTCGCGCAGCACCGACGGTGGCGCAACCTACGCCACTATCAACTTCCCGCCGATCACGTCGGGGACCACCGCACAAATCAATGCGCAACGAGCCGAGTCCACCGCATCCGCGTTCTACAGCCCCATCGCCGCGACGCCCTCAGGCATTGCACCGACGCTCACCGCATACGGCACCAACCGCCTGTGGCTGACGCAAGACTGGGGAAACAACTGGGTCACACTTCCTACCCGGACCAACCCGTATGCCTCCGCTACGCCCAACGCCACCCAAGACGTCATCGACAACAACCCCGTCACTGCCGTTGCATTTGGGTCTGCAACCCGTCTGTACGCTGCCACGTTCCAGACCATCTGGCGCTACGACTACAGCGGCACCACATGGTCGCGTACCGTCCTGCCTACTACGGGCTTGCCCGCATTTCGCACTATCACCGACATGGCGGTAGCAGACACCGCGGAGGGCACCGTCTACATCACCCTCGGCGGAGCCGGCAACGCACACTGCTGGTACTTCGACGGGGCGGGCTGGAACGCGGCGATGCCGACCAGCGTCATCGATGTCCCCGCCCACGCCGTCGTCGTCGATCCCGACCACACCGACACGGTTTACATCGGCACCGATGTCGGCTGCTGGCGCGGCACGCGGTCCGGGGCCACCTGGACATGGACGATCCTCTCCCAGGGGCTGCCTGAGGCAGCGATCGTCGACCTCGCGGTCCACCAGCCCTTCCGGCTCCTTCGGGCTGCGACTCACGGCCGCGGCGTATGGGAGTTGCCACTCGACGTGACGACCGGCACCGATCCAGACGTGTACTTGCGGGCGAACTACGCTGACACCGGCCGCATCATCAACGGCACCCGCCCACCCCAGACCGCGAACGGAGCCGCCGACCCCACGAAACCAGGCTTCAAGACGTACATGTGGATGAGCGCGGACATCAAGGTACGCCGCCCGTCGCTGCCCGGTCTCCCCCAGCTGGGGTCCCCTGTCGACTACCTCGACTACGCGATCAACATCGGGGATTACGCCGACAGCACGACAGACATCGAAACCGCCGACAGTTCCGGAAACAACCGCATCTTCGTCGAGGTGCACAACCGCGGACTCACCCCGGTCCCGGGGTCACAGGTACGGGTGTTGCTCCTGCTCACTGACGCCTCCCTCGGCGTGGCTGCCCTGCCTGCGAACTACGCCGCCCACATCAACAGTGGCGACACCTCGAACTGGCTGGCCGGAACCGCCTGGCACTTCGCCGACCCGACGACGCCCTACCACACGGCGACCGGGATCCTCGACGTGCGCACACCCCAGGTCACCGAGTTTGACATCGACCTCAGCACCCTGGGCCTGCCCACCGGTCATGACCACGTCTGCACGGCGGCATTCGTCACAGCAGGTTCGACCGACCAGATCACCGCCACCGCCCCGGACATGGGCACTGCGGTGCTGCAGGACAAGCACATCTGTTGGCGCAATCTCCACCTCGTCACAGCGGGCGCACAGCCCCTCTTGGGCGGCGAGAACTACGAACAGGACCCCGTGACCTTCCTGGCCGACCTGCACAATGCGCAACAGCGAGACACAACCGTCGATCTCGTCGTGGACAAGACGCACTTCCCGGGTACCGTGTCGCTGATGTTGCCCAAGCTCTCCTTGGTGAGCCCGGAAGCGGCATGCCGGGGCTTTGCAGTGGAAGAGCACAACCGATCTGACGGCCTTGCCCGCAGGCTCTTCGGGAAGCTGCTGACACAGGTCGGGGACCTCATCGAGGAGTTCGGCCAGTACTTCGAGAAATCCGCCGATCCGCTGGCCCAGATCAATCGATACGAAACGCATCGCCGACGCCGGCTCAGCAAACTCGTCGCTCTCGACACCAGCCGTATCTACCTTGCCGATGCATCAGCGTCGACACCGTACGTCACCGGTCTCCGGATCCCGGCCGGCGGCACGATAACCGTGGCCATCACTGTGCAGGCACCACCCTCCTCCCGGCCAGGCGACCGCTATGCCCTCGACGTCCTCCAACGCCTGACCCAAACTGGAACCCTCATCGGCGGTTCCTCGTACGTCATCGCTGTCACCAAACCAGCCCCTCGCCCATCCGCGAGAACTCTGATGAGAAGACGCGCAATGGCTACCGCGTGAGGTCAAGATCCCCTGGCCGGGTGGCCACGCTTTCACTATCGGCCGTCAGATGATCACCGGTCCCGGGTGCCAGCCACCGCCATCCCGCCAGTAGTGCTGGCAGCGGCCGTCGTTGCTTTCCACGATCAGCTCCAGGTTGGAACCGTAGGTGCTCTGTAGGAGCCCGAGGACCCGGCGGACGTTGGCTCCGAAGGCCGCCGAGCGAGTCCATGCGCCCAGCGTGGCGTTAGAGCGCCACCAGTGTTCCACCTGGCCGCCGGCGACCGGCACGCACAGCTCAAAATTGCCGACGCCCGCCTCGTTCCCGGCGCCGTAGGTGCCCTCGATGAGGCAGGGCGCCTCGGTCGCATTGGCGCCGAAGGCGTCGATCCCGGCCCAGCCGGCGGTGGTGGAGGGGCTACGGAAGTGGGCCAAGCGGCCGTCGGCCAGTGTGGCTACGTAGTGGAGTTCGCCCTGGCCGTTCTCTGGTGATCCGGTGACGCCGAGCTTGCTCTGCACGAGAGACGGGCCGCTGAAGGCAATGTCGGCGCCGAAGGTCTCGCGTTCGTACCACTCGCCGGGCGTGCGGGTCCAGGGGAAGCTGTTGTGCTTCGTCCAGTGGTGGGCCTGGCCATCCGCGGTGACCGCGATGACCTCGAAGTCGCCAGGGGCGCCTCGGTTGCTCTGTACGAATCCCGGGATGCCGATGGGGTCGGCGGGGCCGAAGAGGGTGGCGTCGTTCCACAGGCCGCCGGACTGATCATAATAGACGTGCCGGAGGCGGCCATAGTCAGATCGGTAGACGAGTTCGAAGTCGCGGTTGAAGGTGCTTTGGAGCGCAGCGGGGAAGTCGAGCGCGTCGTCGTGGAAGGTGTCCCGGTAGATGTCGGTGGACCGGACTTGACCGACGCGGAACCAAAGCATCTTGGCATCGGCGTTTTCGCGATACCAGTGGTCGATGTTCGCGCCTGCCTTGACGAACAGCTCGAAGTTGTTTCTGAGGACGCCGTTGCTGCCCTGAATGAGGACACCGTTCCTCAATCTCCGCCTGGCCCATGGGTCGGGATTGGTGCCGCGAAGGCCGGTAAAGCTCGCGGGCTCAAGCAGTCCGGCGTCATAGCTCACCCGGCCAAAGCCGCCGACCCCCCAGCCAGGGCCCCAGGAGTTCTTGACGATCCAGTACCGCTCGTCGTCGTTGAAGCCGACCACCAGTAGGGCATGCGCGCCGCCGAGGACGTTGGTGGTTGGGCGGTATACGCCGTCTCGCAGGCTGCCGAAGTCCAACGGCGGGATGACGACGGTAGCCATCGGCCCGACCAGGTCGATCCACAGACGCTTCCATGCGCCGTCGGTGAATGAGACGGTGGCCTCCGGCGCGATCCGCATGGTGCGCCCTGCGCGGTCAGGTGTGGGGGAGAGAGGAGTGGCCCGTAGGTTCGCGCCGTGCGGTTTGGCGGTATACAGCGAGGCGGCTTCGCCCCATGGAAAACAGTCGGGGTCGGCGAGCCCGTAGCGCTCGGCAAAGATGGTTCCCTCGCCGATGTTGCCGGAGTCCCACGACTGCTTTCCTGTGCCACGGGCGAGGTCGCCCTCCGAGCGGCGGGTCCACAGCACGTGCTCGATGCGGATCATCGCCTCGTACAGAGCGGTCGTGGCAAAGGCCCAGCAGTTCTCCGAGCCGCCCTGGTCGCGGACGCTGGTGATCCATCCCCGGCCGAAGCGGTTGCGCCAATCGACGGTACCCATCACGCCTCGCCTCCGTCCGGCGGCAACAAGCCCACCTCGCGCCAGCGTGCACGCAGGTCAGGGTTGGCGGGTGGTTGCGTGCTGAGCAGGTCGTGCAGGTCCAACTCAGGCGACAACTCCGTGAGGCGTAGCTCCTCAGGCGCGTCCTTCTCCAGGAGGGCGCCGCGCGGCGGATCTGGCAGCGGATCGTCGTCGGCCAGCGCAGGATCTACTGTCCATGGGTCGCCCATTTCGGCCAGCAGTCGGCGAAGTTCGCCGACCGTATGGGGTGCATGCTCACTGGCGTTCATGATCACTCGTGCCCGCTTCCCGCTGGATGCCAGTTGTCCCGAGACCAGTCCACGACCGAAGCGAAGGGGCGGCAAACCCGGGGCGGCCGAATGGCGTGCCGCCGGCTGCCGAATGCCGCGGACGCGTATGCCCAGATCAGAGGCGACCTGTACGCGGTCATTGTCAACGTGGAGGTCAACGCATGGATGGCTGGCCACATCCACGGCGAGGACGGCTGCACCGGGTGCGGCGACCGCGGCCCGGCCGGGCACGACTGGGAAGCCCGGATGCGCTCCATCAACGAGATGCAGCCGAACATCACCAAGTGGTTCGACCGCGACGTGTGGACGGCCGCCGTCAACGACGCCGGTTTCACCGTCACCCGCCGCTGACCTGCCGGGCATGCCAAAAGCCCCCGGATCGCGAGGGCGAATTCCGGGGGCCGCGTTCGGTGGGGCAGGCTGCGTCAGTTCTCGGTGGGGCCGTCGTCGGTGTGGCGTCGACGGGCGGCGATAACGGCGCCGGCACCGGTGGCCAGGAGCACCCCGGCGCCGCCGAGCAGCCACGGTGTGGCGTCGGCGCCGGTGTGCGCGAGCGCACCCTGGGGTGCGGGAGCTGCGGTAGCCGATGTGGTCTGGTCTGTGGCCGGGGTGTCGGAGGGCGAGGTGGACGGGGACGAGGTGCTCTCGTCGTTGCGCGGCTTGTCCGAGACCGGCTTGTCCGTCGGCTTTTCGGCCGGATTCGCGGTGGGGGTGGAGGACGGTGTGGTGCTGGAGGTCTTGGCGTTGGTGACGGTCACGGTGACGGGGACGCCCGGCTTGGCCGTGAAGGTCTTCGAGGGCTTGTAGAGGTCGTAGCCATCGGGCGCCTTCACCTGCTTGACCCAGAAGTCGGTGCCGCTAAGGGAGTTGACCGGCAACTGCGCGGTGGCTGCCCCGTTGACACCGGTGGTCAAAGTGAGGACGGTCTTGTCGCCGCTGCCGATGTCGACTGTGGAGCCGGCCAGCAGCCTTCCGCTCGTGTCGTCCTTGGCCGTCAGCCGGACCGAGGCGGGCTTGAAGGGGTCGTTGATCGTCAGCGGTGCGGCGGCGCCGGGCGTGACAATGACGTCCTGGTCATCGACCGTGTCGAGCAGCTTGCTGCCGCTGGAGACCTCCTTGAGGCGGAAGACGCCCGGGGTCAGGTCCTGGAAGGTCAGCTGTCCGTCGGCGTTGGTCTTGCCACTCCCGGCCTGATTTCCTGCGGAGTCGAGCAGGGTGAACGTGGCTCCGGCCAGAACGTCGCCCGCGGGGTCCTTCGTCAGGATGGCAACGCCTCCGGTCTCCGCCGCGATACGCGGTGCCGGGGCGGTGGACGTGGAGGGCGTGGGGCCGGGGCTCTGGGCCCAGGCAGCCGGGGCCCAGGACAGAGTGCCGGTCACCGTAGCGGCGACAGCGACGGCGGCAGGCAGACGGCGGACAGAACGGATGCGCAAGAAGAGACTCTCCTGGGTGGGATGGGCACAACTGCCCATCAGTACAAAGGGAATGAGGCCGGTCAGCGGGAGCGGCCGGACGACGGTCTGTGGGGGGGCGGCGCCGCCGGTGTTGTGCGGGGTCGAGGTGAAGCTGTGATCGCGTAACGGCGGGCGGCGGCGCGTACGAGGCGCTGCTGTTCTTCGACTGGCCGCTGCTCGATACGGGCCAGCCCCTCGCCGATGGTGGCCCCGAAGGGGGATCCAGCGGTGAGCCCGGCGGCTTGGACGATCTGTGCGGCGGCTTCGACTTCGACGAGGAGGCTGTGGGCAGGGACGCCGAGCATGAAAGGGACCTCTTCCCGTACGCCACTGAGGGCCTCGGTCAAGGTCATGCCGTCGTACATGACGTTCTCGACCAGATCGAGCACCGTGTGGGTGGCGCTGTGCAGCCGTGCGCGGAAGGCGGGGTCGGTGAACCAGAAGCCGTTCGGACCCGGCGGCGGCTCAGGCTCACCAGCCGCGGGAATGTGAGGGTGGGGAGGGCGCCGGCGTGAGGGCAGCCAGCGGGGCGGGGGCATGGCACTCCGTGTACGGAAGGGTGGTCAGCGGGTGCGCACGGCGCCGCCGGCGGCGGTGGCTGGCTTCGGCAGAGCGGCACGGGCCGTTGCCGGGCGAGCCGGGGCGGGGGCGGGCGTGTCAGGGAACCAGATGCGGGCGTACTGCGTGATCGCCCTGCGCAGTCCGGTGCCCTCCGCGCCCTTCCACGGGGGTTCGCCACTGCGGGTGCTGTGCCAGTCGCGGAGGACGCCGTGGCCGTCCCTGCCGGCCGTAAGGTCGCGGGCGGCGTCCCGTCGGGCGAAGGTGCCGTGGTCGGCGAAGGGGAGGATCGCGGTGTCGATGACGCCTTGGTCGGGGTGGATGACGCGCAGGCGCAGCCCGTCGTACTCGCCGTGTCGGATGGTGGGGGCGAAATCGATCCGCAGCCGCAGCGGCGAACCCGGCTGGGGAGTGGCGTAGTAGGAGTTACCGACGACGGTGTGGTCATCGAAGGGCAACGCGAGGACATCGTCGAAGAACTGCTCTATCTGCAAGGACATGTGGCCTTCTCGTGGGGCAGGAAGTCAGCGCCGTGGGCCGCTACGCCCGGCGGGGAGGGCTGAGGGGAGCGTGGTGGTGCTCCACCGGGGGATGTTGCGCGTGGTGAGCGCGGGCGGTCGTCGGGCAGCGGCGCGATGGACGTCCAGTGGCGTCGGGACCGGAGGCGGCGGGGGCGTGACGGGCGTGAGCTGGGCGTGCTCGCGCAGGGAGCGGGGCATGTAGTCCTTCCACCGTGGCAGCGGGGCGGGGTCGGACACGCTCAGTGTGATGGCTTTCACCAGGGGGACCGGGGTGTTGGTGGAGGCGGTGGCGTACCAGCGGGAGTAGCTGTTCTTCGGGCCGCCCCACATGTACCAGCGGGCCTGAAGCGTGGTGAGTTCCTTTTCCGGATCGAGGCGCCCGGTGGTGTATTCCAGGCCGGCCATCCCGTCCGGGGTCTGCAGTTCCAGGACGTCCCATCGCGGGTGCTGCGTCTTCCAGCCACGGTTGATCAGCGGCGCCACGGCGGCGAAGGCGGCACGTTCGGGATCCGTGGAGTCGGGCGGAGCGAGGTAGTGGTCGGGGCCGTCCTTGTACGCCCGGGCCAGGGCCGTGGTGAATGCGGTGACGAACTCGGTGGGGCACTCGTCGTTGAAGCTCACGCCCCAGACGGGCGGGCCGAAGCGGTCGTGGTAGGCGTTGATCCGCCAGAGCCCGTCGTCGTCTCCTTCGGGCAGGAACCCGAGGCGGACCTTGCGGTCGGGGGCAGTCAGATAGGCGTTGGCGAGGTCATCGTGGTGCAGCTCCCAGCCGAGCGCGCGCAGCGGTTCAAGGGCCGGGTCGCCGATGGTGATGCTACCGGCGAGGTAGCGAGGGGTGACGTAGACGTCTCCGTCGATCGTGTCGTCGTGGGGTGGCACGCGGCTCCTGGTCATGATGGGTAAGCGGCTGCGGGATACGGCCCGGTTCGGCCGGCGGCGGCCACAAGGGCTGCTTCGAGATCGGCGCTGTGGCCGGTGTAGTGCAGGGTCCGCAGGCCCAGCCGGCGGGCTGCCTGGCAGTTGTCGGCTCGGTCGTCGACGAACAGCACCCTGCTCGGGTCACGGACTCCGGTTGCCTCCAGCGCGTCGAGGTATACGGCTGGGTCGGGCTTGCACCGTTGGAGCCGGGCTGAGTAGAGGGCTCGAGTCATGAGCTGGCGGCACCACGTGCTGGCGTCGAGGCGGTCGCTGAGATGGAGCGGCGCGTTCGACAGCAAGAACAACGGCAGCCCGCTTAGGTGGAGGCGCTCAAGGACAGCAAGGACGCGGTCATCGGTGGTCGTCCACATCGCGGTATCGACGGCAAGCAGCTCGCGCAGCAGCCGGGGGCCGGGGTGGTAGCCGAGCACCTCTGCCCAGTACGCCAAGTCGCTGAGCTGACCGGCGTCGTAGGGCTCGCGGGCGCTCCAGAAGGCGCGTTGGAATCCGGTGAGGTCGTCCTCGTACCAGGAGGCGGTGCGGGCGAGGCGGAGCCACTGGCTGCGGGTGGGCTGTAGGCCGATGACGCCGTTGTAGTCGAGGATCACGGCGTCCAGGCCGATGGTCGTGGTGGGGGTCAAGTGGTGGTGTTCTCCAGGGCACGGGGAGCGAGGGCTGCGAGCGCGGCTGCGAGGAGGACAGGCAGGAGCAGGGCCGTGGGCAGGGTGGTGGCGCTGGCGAGGGCGCCGATGAGAGCGGGGCCGGCCATCAGGCCGAGGTATCCGGTGACAGAAACTCTGGCTACGGCCGTGGGGCCGCCGGGACCGGCGGCTGTGATCAGGCAGGGCACGGTGCTGGACAGGCCGAGTCCGAAAACCGCCCAGCCGATCAGGGCCAGCGGCACGCTGGCGGCCAGGACGCCGGTGGCCAGCCCGGCCGCGGCGAGCACCGCGCCGGCCCGGACCACAGCGGGAGCGCCGAAAGCTGCGGTGAGCCGGTCTCCGGTCAGCCGACCGAGCGCCATGGCCGCGCTGTAGAGGGCGAAGGCGGTAGCGCTGAGGGCGGTGGTGCCATGGAGGGAGTGGACGTGCACGGCGGCCCAGTCGGCTGCCGCCCCCTCCCCCAGCAGCGTTGCCGCAGCCAGGCCGCCCAGCAGCCACAGCTTCCCCGACGCCACCATCGACCGGCTCTGGCAAGAGCGAACGTGACCGGCCAACCGCGGTTGATCGGCTCCGGTCAAGGCTCGCGTTCGCGGGGCTGCGGCGAGTACGACGGCGGCCAGGACCGCGCCGGTCGTAAGGAACAGGACGCTGTGGGGAGCGCGGGCGGTGGTGGCGGTCAGCGTGGCTCCGCCGAGGGCGCCGATCGAGTACGCGGCGTGGAAGGAGGCCATGATGGGGCGGCCGTAGGCATGCTGGCAGCGCACCGCCGAGGAGTTGGCTGCGACGTCAAGGACGCCGTGCGCGACCCCGAAGGCCAGTGCCCCCACGAGCAGTGAGAGGAGTGTGCGGCACTGGCCCAGGAGGGCGAGACAGAAGGCCAGGGCGACGGCGCCCCAGATGAGCAGGCGGGGAAGCTGTTCGGGGCGTGCGAGTCGGCCACCGATCTGCAGGCCGGCGACCATCCCGAGGGCAGAGGCCAGCAGGACGACGGAGAGCCCGGCGGTGCTGAGTTGGGCAGTCTGCTGGACTGCGGGCAGGCGTGCGCCCCACACGGCGTCATGACCCCGGCCAGCGGGTGCCGCTCGGCCAGAGCGTGTCCGGCCGCGGACAGCGCCGCCTGGTCGGTGGGATCGGCAACCGCCCAGTCGAGGAGGAACTCGCGCTCCCAGGTCGGCTCGGCACCGCTGATCAAGACGACGTCGTAGTGGGCAGCGACATTCTCAAGGCAGTACCCGCGATACGCCTGGGCCTCCATATCGGCGGCAGCGACGACCAGGACAACGGGACGAGAGGGCAACAGAACGCTCCATAAGGGGGTCGATAGCAAGGGAAGTTGGGGTGCGGAGGCGGCCGGGTCAGGGGGTGCGGCGTCGGCGCAGCTCGAAGGCGGAGGCCCAGTGGGGGTGGTCGGCGATCAGCTTGCGCGCGTACAGGGCGGTGAAGTCGTTGTTCAAGCCGCGCACGCCCGCGGGCAGCTGCCAGCGCAGGTCCTCGAACAACGCCTTCAATCCCACGCGGGTTGCCCCGGCCGCCAGCCGCTCGGCCGTCAGGCGCTCCAAGGCCCGATAGATGTAGGGGTGTTCGGCGTCGAAGGCGAGGAACCGGTCGGTGAGTGTCGGCCGCGCTCCCGCACGAAGCGAAGGCCGGGCCACCGGCAGAGCACTGGGGTGGGCAAGGGCGTGGGACGTGGACATCGCGGGGTCTCCATGGGGGGCGAGCGGGCGGTGCGCGGGAACGCGGCCGGGAGTCAGGCGAAGGAGGTGCGCAGGCCAGGAGCAGTGCGCAGGCGGGCGAAGGCGGTGCTCAGGCCCAGGGCCTGCAGGACGGCACAACCGGTGATCACGTGGCCGAGCAGGGCGGGCGGCACGGCGGCGACGAGGACGCCGGCGACGGGGAAGGGCAGAAGGAGCAGCAGGATCGTCAGCGACAAGGTGGCGCCGAACACCTGGGCGGGGATGAGGTGGGAGCGCAGGGTGCGCAGCACCACGGTCAGGCCGCCCTCGCCGGCCATCAGGACGGCGATCAGCGCGAGATAGACGCTGTAGGTGTGGGTGAGCGAGACGGCCAGGCACGCGGAGGCGGCGAGCGTGGCGGACAGGGCACCGACCGGCCACAAGCCCCAGCGGTCGATGGCCCGGCGGCACACGGCGACCGCCCCGAGGGAGGTGACGGCGGCGGCCGACCAGACCAGGCCGACGTCGGCGGTGGAGTGCCCGAGCTGCTTGACCACGATCACCGGGGCCGCGGCTTGCAACAGGCCCACCGCGAGGTTCGACACGGTCAATCCGGTCACCAGCCAGCCAAGGGTCGGAAGCGATCGCAGGGTCTGCCAGCCGGTGCGCAGTCCTTGGAACACGGGCTGCGCCGCCGCCTGCTCGCGGTGGAACTGGCGCGGGGCGAGCGCGGTGGTCAGCAGCGAGAAACCAGCGATCGCGGTGAGCATCCCGGCAGCCCCGGCCCACCGGAGCAGCAGTGCGGCAAGCGCGGGTCCGGCCAGGGTGGCGACCTGGTCGATGCCGAGCAGCACGGACTGCACACGGTGCGCGCGATCGCCGGCCTCACGGCTGGCCACCCCGCCCGCAGTCTCGGCCGCGATGTAGGAGAACTCGGTGAGCACACCGGTGGACGCAGCGAGCAGCATGACGATGACCGTCGTAGCCAACCCCTGAGGTAGAGCCGGCAGGAGGAGCACTGCGGCTAGGACGACCACGGCCCGCGCCGCCGAGGCCAGGCGGAGCACGGTGGTGGTGCCGTGGCGGTCGACCAGGGCCCCGGCGAAGGCGAACGCGCCCAGGCGCGGAATCCACTCCAGCGCGAACGCTGCGCCGGTCAGGGCTGCAGAGTTGGTGGTAGCCAGCACCAGCAGCGGGATGCCGTACGTCGTCATGGCGAACGCGGCGGCGTCCATGCTGCGCGGCAGGTAGATGCCGCGCAGCATGGTGGGGACCGGCCGGCGGGCATGCCGGGGTCCGACGCGGGATCTCACGCAGCGTGCTCCGACTTGTCCGCCACGTGGGGGGAGCAGGTCTCCGCCGTGCGTAGGGCTTGCGGGTGCTCCTGGAACCACGTAGCAAGTGCGGCCCGGGAGACTTCGAGCGCACGCGCCGCGTCCGGACCCAACACCGCGTTCAGGGCCTCCAGTCGGTCCCGTGCGTCGTCGTCCCTTGGGTCCTGGTGTGTGTCCGGCACGCGGGCCAGGAGCTGCAGTGTGCTCTGGACTCTGGTGACGAAGTCGCTGCTGGGGCTGGGGTATTGGTGGGTGCGGGCCCAGCGGGCGGCCGTGTCGTAGACCTCGGCGAGGTCCTCGCCGCTGCGGGTGAGCCGGTAGCGGGCCGGCTGGGCTTCTTCGTCGGCGTAGACCACGCCGAAGTCGCGGGCGGAATCGAGGGCGTGGCGCAGCTGGTGGCGGGTGAGGTCGTCGAAGGTGACGCCGAGGCTGCCGCGGCTGACCGGGCCGTTGTCGTCGATCTCGCTGATGAGTCGGATCAGACCCGGCAATGACATGGCGCTGATCGTTCGGCGCGCGTGCGGGTGGTGGAGGATCTCCGGGGTGGTCATCGGCGCGGACCTCCGGCCGGAGAGATGGGTCGGGCGGGTATCTGGTGGGAGAACAGGTCGCTGGACTTCCACGCGGCACTCGCCGGGTGCGTGGTCGCCAGTGCCGGAGTGGTGGCCGGCGCGGCAGGGGCTGCGGGCGCCGGGAGACGGGACTGGGTGGTAGCCCAGGGGGCGGAGCGGGCCTGGGACGGGGCGGGGCTCTGTCCCCACAGCGGGTGAGTGCCGGCCTGGGCGAGCGGTCGTCCGCCCGCCCAGGCCGAGACCGCCTGGAAGACGGGGGCGAGGGCTTGGCCATTGACGGACAGGCGGAAGTCGCCGTTGCCGGTGGCCGCGACCAGCCCGTCGGCGACCAGCCGGTCCAGTGGCTTGTAGACGGCAGTCAGTCCGTAGCCGGGCATGGCCTCGTCCGCCAGCGTCTTGGCGGTCGCGGCGCCACGGGCCTTCAGCGTCCACAGGATCGGGGTGGCATTCCGGGAGCTGATCAGCGTCAGGGCGTCTTCGACGTTCTGGGCCGCGGGGATGCGCTCGGGCTCCATCTCGCCGGTGGTCTTGTTGCGGACGAGGTCCTTCTCCAGGTGAGCGTCGCCCCAGGTGGCGATCACTGTGAGGACGGGCGTCAACTCGGCGCCACGCGCGGTGAGGCCGTAGGTGACGTGACGCGGGGTGTACTCGGTGCGTTCGACCACGCCGGCGTCGGTGAGGCTTCGCAGCCTGGGGTGGAGCTGGCCGTCGCGAAGCCACGGCAGCCGGGACTTGATCTCCGCATAGCGCAGCGGCTGGGAGGAGATGGTCATCAGCGCCCACGCGCTCCAGCGCGGGGCGAGCATCTCCACGGTCTCGGTGACGCGCGAGAGATCATTCAAGGTGGTGCGGGGCAGACCGGTGGTGGCCAAGGGGGAGGGACTCCTCAAGCGGTGCGGACAGGTCAGCGGGTACGGGAGGCAGCCGGCGCCGGGGCGGCGGGTACGGGCGGAGCCGGGGGGCGTGTGTCCGGGCCGGATACGCGGCGCAGTCCTCCCAGAACCGCGCCGACGCTCGTGGCGTAGGCGTCGCGGGCGGCGACGGAGTCGGCCAGACGGCGGGCGCAGTCGAGGATGTGACCGGCTTCGAAACGGCCGATCTCCCTCTCGGGGGCGACGAGTTCGCGCAGGCGGTCCGCCTGGAAGGCAATGTTGCGTTCGGCGAGCGCCAGCTCGGTGTGGCTGCCGGTCAGGGCGGCGAGCATCCTGTCGCCGGGGTTGTGATCGACGAGGGCTTCGAGGACGGCGAGCGGCTGCCCGTACAGCTGCTCGATGCGCTGGGCGATGATCTGGGCGGCGGAGTGAGCGGTGGCGTCAGATTGGGGCAATCGGCGGGCTTTCACAGACTTCGGGTCCGCACCGCCCCGGCACGCGCGGATGCCGGGACGGAGGGAACCGTGGTGGTGATCTTCGACGGGGCGAGCTTTCCGGGGTGGGTCGCCGGGGCCGGAGCAGGCATGACGCGCATCAGTTCGTCCAGCGCCGCGATCTAGCTGTCGCGAGCGTCGAGCGCCGCCTCCAGCCACTGGGCGTCGAAATACATGGCCTCCGCGCAGAGTTCGAGCGGGTCACGGTCGCCAGAAGTGGCCCGGTGGATGGTTTCGCGTACGACGAAGACCTGTTCCTCGGCCACGGCCAGGAAGGAGCGCAGTTGCAGCGCGCGTTGCAGGGCCGGTGAAGCGGTGTCGGCTTCCGCAGCGGCATACAGCGCGTCCAGGCAGGCGCCGAATGCTTTCTCCAGCGCCTCATCTTGGCTGGTGGGCTTGTTGGTCACGCTCATCGCGTCGCCCCCCGCACCGGACGCCCTGGGCGCTGGGCAGGACGGGAGGCGTGGTGGGCAGTGCCGGTCTCCGGCGAAGGGCCGGCTCCGCGCCGCGCCAGGCGCCGGGGCCTTGTTTGCCGGGAGCGTTGGGGTCCAGGAGGTAGTTGACGACCATCGCCCGGCCGTCGCGCACGGCGACGGCAGCGTTGACCTGATGGGCCAACTTCATGGCCGGGTCGTCAAGTTCGCCAGGTGTGGTGCTCAGGACGCCCACGAGTGCGTCTTCCGCCTTCTCCAGCGCGCCTTGGGCTTCGGTGAGCAGGCCGTGCCAGTGCACGACGCTGGTTGCCTCGGGGTTGGCCCGCGGTGCCGCGCCAACCGCCCGACGCAGGTCGGCGAGCGGCATCTGGAAGCGGTCCTCGATTCTCTGGGCGATGAGGCCCATCACGTCGTCGGTGTCGTCGGGCACAGCAGATCTCTCGTTCGGATGCGTAATGGGATTGCCGCTCAGTAGCCGCTCAATAAGGCCGCCGGCCTACTGAATTCAGCACCGGAAGGCGCAGTGGCGGGAGAGGGCTAGATGTCGATGCACGTGTAGACGGTGCGGTAGACGTAGGTGCCGGAAACCCAGCCCGTCACGCCGGTGTTCTTGTCGGTGATGTAGTGCCAGTTGCCGCTCGACTTGTGGACGGTGAACTTCTGGCCCTTGTAGAGCACGCCGACAGCGGTGGACTTGGTGCTCGCCTTCGAGCGGATCGTCACGGCCTTCGTGCCGATCACCCACGGGCCGAGCCGGTCACACTGGCTGGACAGAGCAGTGGCCGGGGCGTGGGACGGTGCGGCACTCGCGGTCGAGGCAGAGACGAGCGGGAGCGCCAGCGCGCCCAGGACAGCGGCGGAGACAACGAAACGGGTAGAGCGCATAGGGAATTGGCCTCCATGCCAAGGGTGAGGGAATGCGGAAAGAGACCCCGGCAGATGCCGTGCGGGCCGAGAACAAGAATCCGGAGAATCCCCGGTTTCGGTAACCGGGGATTGCGTGCTACGTTCCGCGCCGCCTTGCGTGGCGTGGACGGCATTTCTCCGGACGAGGGAATGCGGAGCGAAGGGAGCCGCGAAGTCAGCGACTCGGTCCGCGGGGTGGAGCAGGACGTGCGCCAGACGCAGGGATAGCCGGTGCTGTGGTGTGGCGGGCCGCTGGCGCGGCGGTGGGCAATGGCAGCCCTTCACCGCGCCAGTGCGCTTCCCACCACTGCGTGGTGGCCTCGAAGGAGGCGAAGGCACCCTCGCGCAGCGTGTGCGTCCACGCCTCGGTGTCGACCTCTTCCAACAACACCCGGAACGGCAGCGGTGCCCGCTCATCCAGCGCACGCAGCATCACGGTGGTCTGCATCGGCGCGATGTCGTGGGTGTAGCTGGTGAGCAGAGCGAAGTGGTCGCCATCGCGGCGCAGACGCGCCTCCAGGGCGCGAGTGGCCTGGTCCGCGGGCGTTGTGCCCATGCCGTCGGGCAGGAGGATCTTCTCCTCGGGGCAGCCACGGGCGATCAGCCAGGACTGGGCCATGGACGGCAGCGGGAGCATCTCGTGCGTGAAGCGGAAGGTGTGCGCCTGCGCATCGCGCTTGAGATGCAGGGCCACGATCTGGGGTTCTCCGGGGATTCCCCAGGTCACAGCCCTGTCGTGCATCACGTAGTAGCTGTGCTCGTCGCCCTCGGTGTGGTGCTCGGCGAGCACGGTGAGCATGTCCTGCTCGATTGCGATGTGGTGCGAGAACTGTTCGGCGACGTGGTCATTGACGGCCGCGTAGCCGTCGAGGCGGAAATCGGGTTCGTGGTGGGGCATCGGTGCTTTCGGTTCGACGACGCCGTTGGGATCTGTGCACGGCGCGTTGGTCACTCAGCGACGAGTCCGCGCGAGGAGGGTGGACGCCCCGAGGAAGGGCGGGGGCGTGGTGCCCGGTGGGCCGGCGGGGCGTGGAGCGGCTAGGACGGCCCGGCCGGCGTCGGTGAGGGTGATGGGTTGACCGGCGTGCACCGGGTGGGAGGTGTCGCGGTGGACGAGGCCGGCCTTCTCCAGGCGCTGCAGCTGGTGGTACGAGATGCGCGTGCGCGACGGCGTCGCCACGGCCAGGCGCTGGGTCACAAGGTGCTCATGCAATTTGGCGCCTTGGGTGACGGCGAGCAGCGCCGCGAAGTCCGACGCAGATACCTGCTTTGGCGGACGGGGAGGGGCAGCAGTCTCGATCGGTTCCAGCGCGGCCTGGACCATGGCCTGCTGGGCGTCGCGCTCGCCGACGGCTTCCGCCAACTGATCGACGGTGCGGTCGATCCACGCGAGCAGGGCAAGGTCGACCGGGAATTCACCGGAGACCAGACGGGCGAGCAGGACGCGGTAGAAGGTCACTGCGGTCTCGGCCTTGACGAGGTCGCAGTGAGCATCGACCAGAGCGCCATGCGGGCCATCCAGCAGACCACGGTCGCGGTGCTGCCACAGCTGATCGATGGTGCGGCCCACCGCGGCCTCGATGCGGTGATCCAGGGCGGTCAGCGTCTTACGGACGGGAACGGATGCCGGGGTGGAGGTCATAACGGAGCGGTTCTTGTAAGCGGGCAGGCCCGCGAGGGGGCGGGTCCAGGGCGACGCGGACCTCGACGGACAGTCGTGTCACCGGTGTGCCGGGGCGGTCCCAGGCAGTCTGGGAGCCGGAGCACGGGTGTGGTGGACGCCCGTGAACGCGGTCAGCATGTACGCCCGGCCAGTGCGGGCGCCCCGGGGCTGCCGGCCGGGCCAAGGCGGCGCCGAAGCCCCAACCCGGCAGCTATCGATGGCTTGCACCGAGGGCAACGACGCCGGCCTCGCGACTGTCATGCCCGATGCAGACGAGCGCGAGTGATGGCACGTCTGCATCGGGGCGGATTCGGCGCGGCGTCGATCAGGTCCAGCCTGCGGCCGTGACCGGGCCGAGTGCGCGCCAGGCGTGGTGCGTCAGCAGGAGCAGTTGGGACGGGCGGCCAGCAGGTCAGCGCGACGGTAGGCCCTGTAGCGGCTGCCGTCAGCAGCACGGGGCTCGCGGGACCGAACGCCGTAAGGGAGCAGGAGTCGGCCAAGCCGGACCGTGGTGATGTCGGCGTACGGCCGACGCCCTTCGGCCTGGCCGGGCAGCTCACGCAAGTACGCGACCAGGTCGGCGGGAGTGACGTACTCCGGGGCCGCCAACGCGTCGAAGGCATCCAGGCAGGCGTGGACGATCGTCTTCGGCCGACTCGGGCAGAACACACCGTCCTGCTCGGGCGCGTGCGCCTCAAAGCCCTCGAAGTCGGGCTCGAAGTCGTCCTCCAGGCCGGGGTCGAAGTCCGGCTCGAAGTCGGGCTCCTGGTCGGGATCGAAACCAAGGTCGAGATCGGGATCGAAGTCCGCTCCCCCGTCATCCACCGGCTCGTCCGCACCCCCGTCTTCGGGTTCGTACGCGGCGGCGCAACAGCGGGTAGTGGACAGGAGGGCGTTCAGCTCGGCTCCGGCTGCCATGCGTTCGATGAGCACGCTGGTGAGCTTGTCGAGCTGCTCGGCTGCGCTGACCCCCTCGGGCAGCTCGTCGCCGGACAGCTCGGCGAGCTGCCGGTCCAGGTCCTGAATCTCGGTGAATACATCGAGGATGGTGCGGTGGTGCGGGTTCTCGGCGATCGTGGTCGGCGCCAGCACGGCGGTGGCGACCTGGTCGATCAGGGTGGGGAACTGCGTCAACGAACGGGGCCCTTCAGGGTCGGGGAGGGGGCAGGTTGAGGAAGGCCAGGCACCGCGTACAGCGGCGGTGCCGGCTTGGGGATCGGTTGCCGCGTGCCCAGCTGCGGGGAACGGGTACGGGCGGCGTGGGTGCGGGCGCTCATCGGCTGCCGGGTCATGCCGAGACGGGCTCGGGCGGTGTCGTACACGTCGTGCGCCTGGCGTGGGCGTACGGCCACCACATGGATCTCGGTGCGGTATGTGGAGTGCGCGGGTGCCGGGCGCTGGGCGTAGACGATGCGCCAGGCGTTGCGGTGGTCGACGTAGACCTTGCGGCATCCGGCGAGATCCCGGGTCAGCTTGGCGCCGAACAAGCGGGCGTTGACGACGTCCTGGAGCTGGGAGAGCGCCAGGTCGCGGATGTCGCCGGGGGCCTGTAGGAGGTCGGTCAGGGCGCGGGGGTCGAAGGAGAGGCCGAAGGCCGGCCGCATCTCGGGGCCGGTCATCCGGCGGCCTGGTCCGGTCCGCCGTTCTCCTCCGGCTCTTCGGCAGCGGAGCTTGAAGATCGAATCGAGGGCTTGGGGCCGGGCAGCAGGCGGTGGGCGGGCCGGTCCGGATCCGTCATGCACGCCGACAGCGGTCCTCCGGGAGCCCGGATGGCCGCCATGGCGTGGGTGAGGAAGTCCCGGTGCCACACGAACAGCCCGGCCGGCCCGGCTTCAGGGTCCTTGTGCTGCTGGTAGGCCAGCCACAGGGCATGGAGCCAGGCGACGACGTCGTCGTGCTCCTGCCACTGCTCGCACCACGGCGCGGCGGTGGTGACCTCCGCGCCGTAGACCCGGATGAGGAAGTCATCCGTCCAGTCCGACAGGGCGTCGAGTTCGTCTTCGTACTCCTCGCCCTCCAGCTCCAGGATCGGGCGGGGTTCGGGCGGAGCGGGCTGCGGCGGCATGCCGGCGAATCCCGGCATCCCGAAGGCACCGAACGGTGACGCCGCAGGCGCGGAGGCGAGGCTGTCGAGCTGCCGCGCCTGCTCGGCTGACTGATCGAGCAGCTTGCGGACGCTCGCCTCGATGGTCTCCAGATCGGATTCCGGAAGGCGGACCGGTTCCGTGGCCCCGTCCTCCGGGGAGTTTATGGATTCAGGCACGAAAAGGGCCTCCTTGAAGCCGCAGCCGATGGCGTGAATTACGGCTCCAACCATCCGGACAATCCCCGGTTTCGGTAACCGGGGATCCGGTGCTATAACCCCCGTGCGCGGCACGGCAAAGGCGCACGGAAAGCGCACCAAGGGCCGTACCGCACGGCGGCAATGGGACTCAGGCCATCAGGGTCAAGTCATCCTGCGTCAGGGTCTGTTGCTGCGTTTCGGCGAGCCTGTCAGCCGCGATCTGCGCATAGTGGCGCGTCTTCTCGACGCCGATGAAATCGCGACCCTCCAGCAGGGCCGCAACGCCGGTCGAGCCCGAGCCGCAGGTGAAGTCCAGCACGGTGCCGCCCGGCGGAGCGATCTGCACCAGCTCACGCATGACCGAGACGGGCTTCTGCGTGATGTGCTGCCGCTCCTTGCCCGAGGGCTGCGAGGCGCTGTAGAGGCCCGGCAGGTAGACCGGGTTCCTAGAGCCGTCGATCGGCCCGTTGCTCGCCCACACGATGAACTCGCAGTTCTGCGTGAAGCGCCCCTTCTGCGGCCTGGCCTGCGGCTTGTGCCAGGCCAGTACGCCGCGCCACAGCCAGCCGGCCGCCTGGATGGCGTCCGTGGTGATCGGCAGCTGACGCCAGTCGGTGAACAGCAGCGCGGTGCCACCGACCTTGGTCAGCCGGTGGGCCTCGGTCATGATCTGGGTCAGCCAGAAGCCGTAGGACCGCTGGTCCATGTTCTCGCCTGTGAAGTCCGGCAGTTCGTGGCCGGCGTCAGCGGAGGTGTACTTCTGCTTCGCACTGCGGGAGGTGCGCTCCTTTGCGGTCCGGCCACCGCTGTTGTAGGGCGGGTCGGTGATGACGGAGTCTACGCAGTTGTCCGGCAGCTCGGCCAGGACGCTGAGCGCGTCGCCCTGGTGCAGGGAAAAAGACAAAAGGGGTACCCCAATTCGGGTCGGGTGAGATGGGAGAGAGTCGCTCCGGCTCGCCAGAAGGCCCCGCGGGACCGGATGCAAGCAGGAGGCTTCACGGTCCGCACGGCGGGGTGGCGGTGGAGGAGTCAAAACTGTAGGGCACGATCCCCGGTTGAGCGCTATCGCCGCCAAAAACCCCGAAATCAAGCCTTGATCGGAGACGATTTCGGCAACCGGGGATCCGCCCTTACTGTTTTGGAACTGCCCGGCGAACACCGCCGATGGCTCATCCCCACTCCTGCCTTCTCTGGAGGTATCCCCTTGTCCCGGCACACCTGACCCGCCGCCCGGCACGCGGTGCAAGCTTCAACTCGCACCCGTCGCCGCCCCCGAGATTCACCCCACCGGCCGTCGCACCCTTTCCACCCTTGCGCATGCGCGGCCGGGCTTCACTTCCAAGGACCCCCGCTGTGACGCATCCCTACTCGCCCCTGCCTGAAAACCGGCCGCCGACCGGGCATCGCCCGCCGGGAGGCGGGCCGGATTGAAGGGCATAGTCGCCGCCATCGGCGTCTGCTGCCTCTCCCCCCTCCTCCTCGCCGGCACCGCCGCGATGGCCGCTGCAACCAGCAACAGCGCCCACAACGCTGACTGCACCACCGCGGGCGCGAATATCGACACCGCCGCCGTCGCCAAGCAAGTCACTGCCATCCTCGGCGGCAAGGGCTCCACCACGAACATCCACGTCGAGGGACTGGACCTCCCAGACGAGCAGATCCCCAACGCCAAGACCATCGTCGCCACCGGCATCTCACTCGGGGTGCCGGAGCAGGGCCAAGTCATCGCGCTCGCGACCGCGATGCAGGAATCCCGGCTGCGCAATCTGAACTACGGCGACCGCGACTCCCTGGGTCTGTTCCAGCAGCGCCCCAGCCAGGGCTGGGGCACCGCCGCGCAGATCCGCGACCCGGTATACACGAGCACCAAGTTCTACAAGTCGCTGCTGGAGGTGCGTGGTTGGCAGCAGATGACGATCGCCCAGGCCGCCCAGGCAGTCCAGGCATCCGGTTTCCCAGGCGCCTACGCGCAGTGGGAACAGCTCTCGCGTGCTCTGCAGAAGGCCGTTGCCAAGGCCCTCCCCCACGGCGGCAAGGACACACAGCCCGGCAAGACCAACGACGGTGACGCCGCAAAGTCAACGGGTTCCATCTGTGCGCACGGTGTGGACGGCTCCAGTTGGGGTGCGATCCCGGAGGGCGCCGTTCCCCAGGGGTACAGCATCCCGAAGGACGCCCCGCCGAAGGTCCGCGACGTGCTTCAGTGGGCCATGCAGCAGCTCGGCACCCAGTACCAGTGGGGCGGAGCGTGCACCAACCCTCACGGTCCCGACCCGATGGGCCGGTGCGACTGCAGCTCGCTGATGCAGCAGGCGTACGCCCACGCCGGCATCTCGCTCACCCGCACCACTTACACGCAGGTCACCGAGGGCAAACCCGTCTCACCGAACGCCCTGAAAGCTGGCGATCTGGTGTTCAGCCGCGGCAGTGCCGCCCACCCCGAACACGTTGGCATGTACATGGGTGCGGGGTTGGTGATCAACGCTCCGCGCACCACTAAGCCGGTCCGGATCGAGCCGATCAAGGGCTGGACCGTCTTGGCGGCCCGCCGCATCGTCACCTAATCCGCGCGTCCCGCCCGGCCCCTGGACGCCGGGCGGGCTCGGCTTGCACCTCCGCGCCCTGAGCGCCATCTCCCCTTCTTCTTCCCCTTCCCCGCTGCGCCATTCGGCCTGCGCATGCAAGGAGTTCCGCCATACCCGCATCCTTCGCAGACCACGTGGTCTACCTCGCTTACAACCCAGGCGTCTCGCCCTCTGAGGGGGGCCTGCCCGGCCTGTCCGTCTTGAAGAACGTCGTCAACTCGATCAACCTGTTCGGCATCGTGGCCGTCGTGGGCGCCTTGGCCGTCTCTCTCGGTGTGTGGGCCTGGGGCCACCACACCGGCGGCCACCAGGCCGAGGCCAACGGCAAGAAGGGCGCCGTCGTAGCGGCCGGCGCCGCCCTGGGCCTCGGGGCCGCGAACGGCATCGTCGCCTTCTTCTCGGCCCTGGGGTCTCAGGTCCACTAAATGCCGAATCGACTCCGAACCCTCATTTCGGGCTACGGCGCCACCTGGACGACCAAACGTCGCGTCGTGGTCGTCGCCCTCGCCATCGCCGCACTGCTTGCCGTCGCCGGCATCGCCGCCTGGTTCACCGGGCAGAACAGTCAGCGCCACGAGGCCGACACACCGTCGGCGACGAACAGCACCGCGCCTTCCACGGATCCCACCTCGACGGCACCATCGCCGGGCACCGGGGCGGTGGCCAAGCCGCCGCAGATCTCCGAACCCGTCGCCTACGCCAAGGCCACCGCCTCGATGCTGTGGTCCTACGACACCCGCACCACCAGCCGCGACCAACAACTGGCCGGCATGCAGGCGTGGATGACGAAGGAGTCGAAGTACGCCGACTGGGCGTCCGTCTCCGGGCAGGTCCCCGATCCGCTGCTGTGGTCGCGCCTGGCTGACCAGGACCAACACGCCACCGCCACAGTCACCGAGGCGCACTTCCCTACCGCGTTCAAGCAGGCCCTCGCCGACGACCCGTCAGCGATCACCCAGGCATACGTCTACGTCGTCACCGTCAACGGCAAGCAGACGCTCGCATGGAAGAAGGGCGGTGGTGGTGCCGAGGACCGCGCCATCACCCTCGCCGTCCAGTGCCGCCCCCAGCACGACTGCTCCCTGGCAGCCATCGCCCCCACCGTCATCCAGTGACCCACCCCTGAGAGGAGTACTTCCGTGGCTTTTTGTGACTTGCCCCTGGCCAGCACCCTCTGCTCGGTGGGTGACGCCGTCGACTTCGTCTCCAACCCCGGCCAGGCCATCGGCAACTGGATGGCCAAGTCCACCGGTGAGCTGGCCGCGGCAGCCGCCGACCTGGCGGCCAAGGCCGTCGACAACACCACCAAGGTCGACTTGAACGCCGGTTGGTTCCGCGACAACTACGAGCTGTTGCTGCCGATCGGCCTGGTAATCCTCGTCGCGACGTTCTGCGCCCAGCTCATCCGCGCAGCCGTCCGCCGTGACGGCCAAGCCCTCAGCCAGGCACTCACCGGCACCATGTCCGGTGTCCTCTTCGCCTTCTGCGCTATCGCGTTCACCACCGTCGCCATCGAAGTGGTCGACGCGTTGAGCGACGGGCTCTTCAAGGTCTCGCACCTGTCGATCGAGGAAGCCGTCCGTCGCATCGTGAAGGTCGCCCAGATCGGCGCGGTCACCGGAATGGGCTGGCTGGTCGCGGTGTGCGCCGGACTCGGCGCCGCCCTCGGGGCGATCCTGTACTGGTGCGTGATGGTGGTCCGCAAGGTCGGCATCCTCGTCATGGTCACCCTCGCCGTCTTCGCCGGAGCCGGCGGCGGCTGGGAGGTCGCCCGACGGTGGCGCCGCGGCTGGATCGAGGCCACCGCCACCCTCGTCGTCTCCAAGCTACTGATGACGATCATCTTCGTGCTGGGCATCTCCGCTATGGGCAACACCCCCGCCAAGGGCGGCATCGGCGCCCTCGCCGACATCATGTCCGGCATCGTGATCATGGTGCTGGTCCTGTTGTGCCCGTACGCCGTGTTCAAGTTCGTCCACTGGGCGGCCGACGGCACCAACGGCGAAGACATCCACCGCGCCGGCGGCGCTGGTGCCCAGATGGCCCGGGCCCACGCGGAAAAGGCCGGCCGGAAGGCAGCCTCGATGGCCGCCACAGCCGGAACCGGCGGCGCAGCAGCCGGCGCGAGCGTCGGGGCTGCACCGCAGGGGCCTGGCTCCGGTGGCGGTTTCCCCGGAGACATCGCCACCAATCCCACCGGCGGCAGCGGCGGCGAAAAGCAAGAGAGCTCGGAAGGCTCCCCCGGGATCAGCCCGATGAAGACGAGCCTGGAGAAGGCAGTCCAACCTCCGCCGACCAGCCCCCGGGATGACACCAGCGGTCACGTCGGCGGCTCGCCCGGTCAGGGCGGTGCCGGTTCGGGAGCGCCCTCCGGCCAGGCTGCCGGCTTCATGTCTCAGACCGGAACAGGCGCCTCCACGCCACCGCCGCAGGGCCCCCCGTCAACCCCGGACTCCGCGGGCACCGCCAGCGGGACCGGCCCTCCGCCACCCTCACCCACCGGCATCTGACCCTTGCCCAATTCCGGGGCGGCACGCGCCGTGACCTCTGCGCCGCGTGCCGTCCCGGTCACCACCCGCGCTTCATCGGAACGGCCTTTGTCTGATCTCTCCATCACCCCGCTCACGGTCAAATTCCCCCATAGATCCAGGCGCGGCATCCTGCTGGGCCTCTCCCTGGCCCAACTCGTCCTTGTCTCCTGTGCTCTGGCGCTTTTGCTGGTCACGGTGGTGTCCTCCGGGCTGCTCGGTGCCATCGCCCTGACCCCGCTATGGGCTGCGGTCACCACCCTGGTCGCCGTCCGCCGCCACGGCCGCTCGCTGATCGACTGGGCGCCGATCGTCCTGCGCTACGCACGACGGCGCCGCACCGGACAGACCCTGTGGCGCGCCCGGCCCGTCACCCGGCCCCGCCAGGACGGCATCCTGCACCTTCCCGGCAGCGCCGCCTCGCTGCGCGTGGTCACCCCCGGCGACTCGACGAACCAGGCCGCCGCCGTGCACGACCCGCACCAGCAGACCCTGACCGCCATCGCCCGGGTCTCCAGCAGAGCCTTCGCCCTGCTCGACCCGGCAACGCAGAACCACAACGTGGCCGGGTGGGGACGAGCGCTGGCAGGCATCGCCCGCACCGGGCACGTCGCCACCGTGCAGGTCCTGGAACGCACCGTCCCCGACTCCGGCGACACCCTGACCCGCCACTGGACCCAACAGGGCAACCCCCAGACCCCGGTCGCCGGACAGGTCTACAGCGAACTGGTCGCCTCCGCAGGCCCTGCCGCCGCACCACACGAGGCATACCTGGCGATCTCCCTGGACCTCAAGGCCGCCAAGCGTCTGATCAACCAAGCCGGCGGCGGACTCCCGGGTGCGTTCACCGTGATGGAGCAGACCACCTCCTCCATCGCCCAGGCTGCCCGCAGCGCCGGGCTGACGGTGACCGGCTGGCTCAGTGCCCGCGAGATCGCCGCCGTCATCCGCACCGCTTACGACCCCAAGGCACTGTCCGCTCTGCAGCAGTGGTCGCCATCCGGCCAGGCCGAGGCCGAACCGGCCGCCGCCGGTCCCGTGGTCCAGGTCGAGGAGTACGACCGGCTCGCCACCGACACCGCTCGGCACGCCACCTACTGGGTCGAGGACTGGCCCCGCACCGAAACCAGCCCAGGCTTCCTTCACGGACTGATGTTCACCACCGGAGTCCGGCGCACCCTCTCCCTCATCTACGTCCCACAGGGGATCGAGTCCGCGATGCGCGACGTCCAACGCAAGAAGGCCGCGATCATCGCTGACGCCAACGAGCGCGCCCGCCGCGGCCAGGTGGACTCCGAGGCCGACTCCGTCGAGTACGCCGACGTCAAGACCCGCGAACGTCAGCTGATCGCCGGGCACGCCGACGTGGCCCTGATCGGGCTGCTCACCGTCTCCGCCGAGACCGATGCCCTGCTCGATGCCGCCTGCGCGCAGATCGAGACCGCCGCCGTCACCGCCCAGGTCGACCTGCGGCGCCTCAACTACCAGCAGCCCGACGCGTTCACGCTCGGCGCGCTGCCGCTCGCCCGCACCGCTCTGTGACCCCGCCCCACGGCGTATCCCCGCCGTCAAGGATCCCTTTGACCTCTGCCCTCCCCGTCGGCGACGCCCACCCGTATCTGCGGGCCGCCAGCGCCGGCGTCCGCCACCACGCACGCGCCCTCACCCAGCAGACCGCTCCGACAAGCGCGGACCGCATCCACCTCGACGTGCTGCACGCCCATCTGACCGCGCTGCATCAACTGCTCGACCATCTCGCCGAGGTCACCCGGCCCACGCATCCCGCCGCCGGCCGTCACCTTGCCACCGCGCACACCCGGCTGTGGCAGTCCGCCGCTGCCGTGCATGACGCCTTCCACCTCCTGCCCGCAGTGCACGAGACCGCGCCGGACACCGCATGTCATCCCGAGCGGCTGCCCGAGGGCCCACCCGTCCTGACCATCTGCCAGCGCCAACTCGCCGCAAGCCACGCTGTGCGCCGCAAGACCACCCCGAGCGACCTCAACACCCCGCTGCACGGCCACACCACCAGCTGCAGCCGCTGACCGGCACCGCACCAGACCCCACCACGTGAAAGCCGTAATGCCATGAACCACCGGCCCGCGCGCCGAGCCCGCCGTGCCAGCGCCAGCCCCCTGTTCACCCCGCACGGCACCGACCGCGCCGCCCGCAAGGCAGCCCGCCGGCAGCTCGCCGAAGCCACCGCGAAAGCCCGAATCGAGGCCGCCGCCCACACGACCGGGACCAGCGCGGAGGAGCAGACAATGCCGTTGCCCCTCTTCCCGCCCGCCGGCCGCCCGGGGCCCGCCTCGGCCCGCAACAACAAGCTCAAGCTGCCCGCCCACCGCATGACCACCGCCACTGCCTCCGGGGCCTACCCCTTCCTCGCCGAAGGCGGGCTGGGCGCGGAAGGCATCTACATCGGCCGCGACGTCCACGCCGAGGCGTCGTTCTGTTTCGATCCGTTCGCCCTGTACGGCAAGATCGAGGGTTTCACCAACCCCAACGTCTTGCTGGCCGGCGTGATCGGCCAGGGCAAGTCCGCTCTCGCCAAGTCCTTCGCGCTCCGCTCGATTGCCTTCGGGTACCGGGTCTACGTCCCCTGTGACCCCAAGGGCGAATGGACGGCTGTGGCCAGAGCCCTGGGCGGTACCTCCATCGCTCTGGGCCCTGGACTGCCCGGAAAGCTCAATCCTCTGGACGCCGCCCCCAGGCCCAACAGCGTCTCGGAGGCAGACTGGGCAAGCGAGATCCGCAAGCGCCGCCTGCTGCTGCTCGGTTCCCTGGCCCGCACCGTCCTCGGGCGGGACCTGCTGCCGATGGAGCACACCGGCCTCGACGTCGCCCTGGACGCCGTCGTCACCCGCGCCGCCGCAACCGGCCGCACCCCGCTACTGGGCGACATCGCCGCCACCCTGAACAACCCCGACGAACTCGACGCCGCCGGCGGCATGATGTCCGGCCGCCTCGGTGACGCCTCCCGTGACCTGGCCCACGCCATGCGCCGTCTCGTCCACGGCGACCTCGCCGGCATGTTCGACGCGCCGAGCACCGTCGCCTTCGATCCGAACTCGCCGATGCTCACCATCGACTTGTCCCACCTCGGCGGCTCCGGCGACGACACGGCCCTCGTCCTCGCCATGACCTGCGCCTCGGCCTGGATGGAGTCCGCCCTGTCCGACCCGAACGGCGGTCGGCGCTGGATCGTCTACGACGAAGCCTGGCGCCTGATGCGCCACCCGGGCCTGCTGCAGCGCATGCAGTCCCAGTGGAAGCTGAGCCGCGGCCTGGGCATCGCCAACCTCATGGTCATCCACCGGCTGTCCGACCTGCTCACCGCCGGCGATGCCGGATCCCGTGGACGCGCCCTGGCCGAAGGACTGCTCGCCGACTGCTCCACCCGCATCATCTACCGGCAGGAGACCGACCAACTCCATGCAGCAGCCGGACTCTTGGGACTTACCTCGGTGGAAACCGACGCCATCGCCCACCTCAACCGGGGCCGCGGACTATGGAAGGTCGCCGGAAGATCTTTCATCGTGCAGCACCTCCTGCACCCCCACGAGCTGGCACTCTTCGACACCGACGCCCGCATGCACTGAATACCCAGTGGGTTCATGAATCCCGATGCCCAGCGCGAACTGATACCTCGCGACTACACCATCCACGTTATCGGCGCACTCAACGACCTGAAGGCCAAACTCCTCGCCGCCGCCGAGAAGTGCCAGCTGCTGGACGACACCGGCCGTGTGCCGGCCGCGCCGTCCTACGCCGAACTGATCCAGCATGCCGCCGACGCACAGGCCCTCTCGGCCGACGTCGTCCGAATGACTGCCGAATTCGCCCGGAGCACCCACAGCTCGAACCGCGTCGGCAGCGCCGTACTGGCCCACCTTGCGACGGCAGCGACCATGTCGAGCCACGCAGCACCGCACTTCGCCGAGACCGCGGAGAGCGCCCTTTGCCTGCCCCGGTCCTCCGGCCCGACCGACCGGCAGTACCGGGACAACCGCATGGTCATCGACCACGCCACGGCGCGCGCCTACCTGCGGCGCGCGTCGGAATCGCTGTGCGACGCGGCCAACGAACTCGACGCCCACCTCGACTTCCACCGTTTCTTCCCCGCACAGGCCCGACAGCAGAGCCCGGCGCCCCCGCCACCCCGGCCGACCACACGCCACCGCTAGACGAGTAGTTCCGAATGTTGATGGTCCGTCTGGAGACACAGAGAGGGCGTCCAAGATCGTTTTGTGACGAACGAGCACCTGGACACCCTCATCACCGGACTGTACGTGAAGATCGACGACGAGATCGGAGAGACCCGATGCCTGGGCAGACCACCGCGGTTGAGCGACTCCGAGCTGGTCTGCCTCGCCGTCACGCAGGCCCTGCTGGGCTTCGCCTCGGAGGAACGCTGGCTGCGATTCGCCCGTAACAACCTGGGCTCGATGTTTCCTTACCTGCCCAAGCGGCCGGGGTACAACAAGCGACTGCGTGCCGCGTTGCCGCTGGTCAAGAAGGCGATACGACTGCTCGCGGTGGACACCGACTTCTGGTTCGACAACCACTGGATCGTGGACTCCACGCCGGTGCCATGCGGGATGTCGCGGCCGACGGTGAAGCGGTCGCAGATGGCCGGCTGGGCCGGATACGGGTACTGCGCCTCGCACTCACGGTTCTTCTGGGGCCTGCGCCTGTTCCTGGTCTGCACGCCGACTGGCATGCCGGTCACCTGGGCGCTGGCAAATCCGAAGATCGACGAGCGCGAGGTGATGACGGCGATGCTGGATCGCGAGCCGGACCTGGTCGCAGACCGGCCCGGCCTGCTGATCACCGCGGACAAGGGTTTCGCCTCCAGGGAGTTCGAGACCGATCTCGCCTTCCAGGGCGCCGAGCTGCTCCGGCCGTCCTTCAAACGGGAGAAACGCCGCAAGGGCGAGTCCCTGCTGAAGTCGGTGCGACAGCTGATCGAGTCGGTCAACGACACCCTCAAGGGCCAGTTGGACCTGGAACAGCACGGCGGTCGCACCTTCGAGGGTGTCGCCGTGCGCGTCGCCCAGCGCATCCTCGCGATGGCCGCCTCGATCTGGCACAACCACAAAACCGGTGCCCCAGTCCTGCGGTCGCTGACCGCATTCGATTACTGAACGCATCTGAACCACTCGGCTGGGTGCGGGTGGCGGCCCCGATGTCAGTGCCGGGGTCTATAAGTGGTGACCATGACCTCAACTCCCCTGCATTGGAAGCTCGTTGTCGACGCCCACGACCCGCACGCCCAGGCGGACTTCTGGGCAGCCGTGCTCGGCTACGAGGTCGAGGACCACAGCGCCCTCATCGGCAAGCTCCTCGACCTCGGCGCCATCCCGCCCGAGATCCTCATCGACCACCACGACCGGCGCGCCTGGCGGGACGCGGCGGCGGTACGCCACCCCGACGACCCGTACGACGCGGAGAGCGGCACGGGCCTGGGGCGTCGGCTGCTCTTCAATCGCGTACCGCCGTCGGAGAAAAAGACGACCAAGAATCGCCTGCATATCGACCTTCACGGCCCCGCGGGCGAGCTCGACACGGAGGTTGAGCGCCTCCGCGCCCTCGGCGCCCGAATCCAGAGCCACGTCAAGGAACCGTCCGGCGAGTGGGTGGTCATGAGGGACCCGGAGGGCAACGAGTTCTGCGTGCACTAGCCTTCCCCGGCACCGAGCACGCCCTCGAAGGTGCGCCCGCCGTCCTCTTCCAGTCCCAACTGGCTGCATCCGATCGCTGAACACATCGGAACTACTCGTCTAGGGCGCACCGAAGCGTCCACGCCGGCATCACCCACTCAAGGAGTCCCCTGAACCGCCCCGCCCACTTCAGCGACGCCGACTGGGCCGAGTACCGACAGTGCCAGGAAGAAGAGGACGAGTTGCTCGCCCAAGTCGCTGACCGTGAAACCAAGATGGAAATGGGCCTGATCGACTCGTACGACGAGTACGAGTTCACCTGGGAGTACCCCGGCAGCGCTCCACAGCCTCACGATGGTCAGCCTTCAACAGCGGCGTCCGACCCGGCCACCCTGCGTCATCGCTCAACGCCCGCCAGCGGGCCCATCGCGGGCCTCCCACCGGGCCCGCCGCGCACCGCCCGCGCCCTTCGTCTCCCGTTCTGAGCCGGCACTCACACTCACCTGCACCGGCTCCACACCTTGGACCACATGACCGCCCACCGCACCGACTTGGCCTCCTTCGCCGACGCGCTCGCCGCCCGTCTGCCCGGCGTATGGACCAGCCAGTACCACCACCACACGCAACACAGTGAACAGTTCGCCCTCGGCGACCAGGTCTGGGACTGCGGACATGTCCAGTGGGCAGTCGCCGAATTCGTCCTTGCCCACGACTCCGTGCTGACCGGTCCGGACGGCGAGCAGCTGTGCGTCATCGACCGGCCGCTCCACCGCGACCAATTCCTCGTCGCTCCGCTCGCTCCCGAGGCTGGCCTCAAGCCGCACCACTTCGACGGCGTGGCGGAACCAGGCGGAATCAAGGTCACAGGCGATCCTGTCCGCGCTGCCGCCGCGGTCATCCGCCGCGTCCTGCCCCGATACCGGTACGCCTTGGCAGTGGTACGTCACAACGCCACCCTCCAGCCGGAGCCCCCTTACCGGCCCGGACCGCCGCAGGTGGCACGCGTCGTCACCCTGACCTGGTACGAGGACGGCGCACTCGGCACGCCGTACCAGAGCGTTCCCGAGGACGCCCGCATGACGCTGTACGCCCTCGGCTTCCAGTACCACCCCCACCAGGCCGCGTTCCTGCTGCCTGCGGCATACGGCGAGGACGGCCGTGCTCTACGCGTGCAGGCCCTGGTGCACCAGCTGGCCCACAAGGGCATCGGCGTAAACCTCCGCCACACCACCGCGCCCACCACCACATCCGCGCACCCGCCCGCTCCCGCACCACCCAGCGCCCCCGCGACCGCCCGCCATCGGTAAGGCGCCCCCATCAGCGCTCGCGCCTTCCCCCTCTTTTCCTCACCTGCGTGTAGGAGCCTTGATGCCAGATCCCGACTTCGAGCTGTACGACAACGTCGGACGCGATGCCGACCAGATCGCCGCCGCCCACTACGGCATCGCCACCCGCGAAGACCTACTGCGCTGGGCGAAACGGGACGCCAAACCGTTCCTGGCCCAGCACCCGCTGCCCGAGCAGAACCTGCCGAGCCCCGACCTTCGCCCCTATCTCGACGCTCTCGCCACCGCCGATACACCAGCGCAGGCCAGTGCGGTCACCCGGCATCTGCTGGATGCGGCCGAACCGGTCCTCCAGGCGGTGAGCGACTACCTTGTGGCCGCCGCCCGCTGGCGCGGCCAGAACCGCGGAGCGGAGCCGGGGTCTCCGCCGAAGGCGCTGATGACAGCCGCCAGCCGCAGCCTGTCCGTGCTGGCCATCGCTGACCAAGCAGACCTGGCGATCCTGCGCGCCGAATACGACCCGGCACCGACCCCGCCCCTCCCACCCCAGGGGCGGACTGCGCCCGGCCTTCCGCCGGCCCCTCCCACCGGCCCGACACACGGCCGGTAGCCCGCCCACACTTCTGGAGCCCCTCCTGTCAACCCGATCCTTCATCGCCCGTCCCACGCAGACCGGCTACGCCGGCATAACCGGCTACGAGGGCATCTACGTCCACACCGACGGTGTGCCGAGCCACCACCTGCCGCTCCTCCTCACCGCTTTTCGGTACCGGTTCCGCCAGAACCTGGAAGCCATGTCGCGCCACCTCGTGGACGACGTTGCCATCGGCTGGGACGAGTTGGGCACCGACCTTCTCCACGGCGCTCCGCCCGCGCTCGTCGCTGCCCTGACCGGCGGCGAGCAGTGGCCCAGCCGCACCCTCGACAACCTGATCACCCCGGACGGCTCCCCGCCGGCGCGGATGACCGTCACCGACTACACCGCCGACGAGCAGGACCTGCAATGGGGCTACATCTTGCACCCGGAGGGGATCGAAGTGATCAGCCTGCTCCACGAAGACATCGGCCCGTTCGTGGACTGGAACACCGACCCCCGCGCTGCCTTCAGCGACAACCCCGCGCGCTGGTCCTCTCTCGCGCCGCCCCCAGTCATCCAAGCCCCGCGCATCGCCGCACCCCAGGCCGCCGCTGGCGCCTTCACCCCCGCGCGGGGCGTACCGGCCCACCCAGCCGCACGCCGCTAACCCCAACCTCTCCCCACCTGCCGAAGGACCTCCCCTGCCCACGTCCGACACGCCCCTGATCACCGTCGTTATCGCCACCCAGCTGCACGAGGACCGGCTCGGCTACCTGACCGCCATGCACGCCAGCCTCACCCGGCAGTCCGTACCCTGGGAGGCGGTTGTCGCGATCGACGGGTCCGATTCAGCGCGCCTGCCCGCCCCGCTCGCCGGCGACCCGCGCGTGCGCGCCCTCGCCCTGCCGCGGCCAGTCGGCGCCGCCTGCGCCCGGAATTTCGCGCTGGCCCAGGTTCGCACCGAGTACGTGAACTGGGCCGACGACGATGACGAATTCAGTGACGACGCCATGGCGGCGCGACTGGACATCCTGGAAGCAACCGGGCTGGGCTGGTGCGCCGGGTGGAGCGAGGACCTTCACCCCGACGTTTTCTGGCCGACGGAGGCGCTCTGTGGCCGGTGACCTGGGATTGAACGTAGCGGACATGTACGCGACGGCGCTCCCGACCGGGCCCCGTTCCACTCAATCGGGTGCCATGGAAGGCCAGTTGTCGAACGCCGCGCGAACCGTCGCGGCGCTGAAAGGTAGATCCCCCGTGCATTCCGCGCCTGACGCCAAGGTTGCCGTCGTCACCCCTACGCGGCTGCGCCCGGACCGCATCCCGTACCTGCTGGAGCTCTATGCGAGCCTGCGCGACCAGGAAGTGAGCTGGCAATGGGTCCTGGCCCTCGACGGCGTGTCCGAGGAGGGCGTGCCCGAAGTCCTGCGCACGGACGCCCGTGTGAAGGTGGTCGCGCTTCCGCGGCCGGTGGGAGCCGGCGCTGCGCGCAACTTCGCCGTGAACGAGGTGACCGCCGACTGGCTCACCACGTCAGACGATGACGACGTACTCCCCGCGCAGTCGTTGTCCGTGCGCCTCCGCTACGCACAGAAGCACAACCTGGGTTGGTGTGCAGGCTGGTCTGCAGACCTTCACCCCGACCGTTCGATCACCACCTGGCGCTGCTCAACTCCGCCCGGATTCCATGCACCTGGCGACGTCTGGCGCCACTGGGCGAACCCCAACTCGACCATCCCCATCGGACCAACGACGCTCCTCGCACGCACCGAGATTGTCCGCGCGAGCGGTGGCTATGCCGCCCTGCCCCAAGGGGAGGACTACGTCTATCTCATCGGCGTCACCGGTGCTGCCCGCGGTGCTCTGCTGCCGACCGTGGTCTACCACTACCGCAAGCATGCGGAGCAGATGACGGCCCAGCCCGAGTATCCGGCCATGGAGCTGCAGGCCCGCCGGTTCGCCTGGAACCACGGCAAGCACCTGGAGTCGCTGCGACAGGGGACGTGCATGTAGGAACCGCGAGTTGATGCGCAAAATCGGCGATCAGTGCACAACGACTGCGGACTGTAACTGCCGGTTGCCGATGTTTAGTGGTCTCTCAGGGCGGCCTGGGCGCGTCGCTCCGTACGGTGTTTGGCATGACCGTACGGCACGGGTGTCCGTCTGCGGGCGAGTCACGTGGTTCAACGGCTGTGTCGGCTCACCAAGATCCCCGGACAGCCTCACGTATCGGCAGCAGCCAAGGCCCTGGGGTCCGCGAAACGCCCCTCCGCGACCAGATCAGGAACACCAAAAAGGCTGTTGGCTTGGACGTGTTCCCGTGACTTCCTCGCCGAAGCCGACCACCTGCTGCAACTCCTTGACCAGCAGATTTAGCTATCGACACCAACCCACCTGCGCGAGACAATGGAGCAGAAGACTTCTCTCCTGAGGCGGGAAGGTGCGATAGATGAAAAACTACGTGCCACTGATACAGACCGCACTCTGGGTCATACTGATTCTGCTCGCCCTGCTCATTTTTCAGCAGCCGCTGAAAGAACGCATTGAGCGCGGGGACCCAATTAAGGTTTTTGGCGTCGAAATTGGAGGGCTTAAAAATGAAATCGGCGTCGTGAAGAAGGAATTGGACAGTCTTGACCAGAGCGTTTCAAAGCTGTTCCTTATGGCGATGTCGGAGGGCATGTATTTCAACCTCAAGAAACTTGACTCCGGGAAATTTGGAGAATACAAAAAGTGGGCTCCGCTGGAGGGCGAACTGCGACATCTGCGCGATGTTGGGTACATTAAAGTTGATTCGATCGACGATATACCCGATCAAGGTGATGACCTCTCCATTCATGTCACCGTGACGGATGCTGGCCACAGATTCGTTCAACTGCGAGAATCCGCCGAGATCTCACCGATCGGCCTATGAACAGGTCACGGCCCAGGCTTGGCCACCCCCAGTGCGGCACTGATCACTGTCACAGTCTGTAGGCGTGCACGCTGGCCCTTCGGCAAGTGTCACGGAGCATTGGGCAGCATCTACCGACCTCACAAGTGCTAATGCCATCCGGATTCCGACGCTTCCACAGGAAGCGCTGCGCATCGAGTCGCGGACCCTACAGTGCACATGCGCGTCGGTCGCGTAAGGGTGGCGAGCGAGTTCGTGCAGTCCGATCACGTGGGCGGCGCACCGTCAGGTGCGCGGGGCGGTGAGCTGCTCGGCGATCTGCGCTTCGAGTGCGGCGATGCGCTTGTCGGCGAACCGCGCGTTGTCCCGGGCGGCAGCGAGACGCTTGGTGAGGCGATCCCGCTCAGTCGTCAGGGCCCTGACCTCGCGTTGCAGGGCGACGTTGACGGTGGTGATGCGTACGACGTCGGCGTCAGTCCATTCGCCCTGCAGTGCAGCGATCTGCCCCAGGAGCTCGCCGATGCGTTCTCGCTGGTTGGCGACCTCCGCGTTGGTGTTCTTGAGGGCCTCCTCGGCGTTGAGCGCGCGTTCACGCCAGGACGCCTCGACTGCGTCGCGCTGGGCTTGATCCGTCTGCGCTCGCAGTCCGCGGGCCCGGAGCGTGGCCTCGGTGACGATGTTCCGGGCCTCGGTGTGTTCGTAGAGGAAGGTGCGCGAGACGTCCGCTTGCCGGGCGACTGCGGCCACGGTGATCAGGCCGCCGTTCTTGGCGAGCTGGTCGACGACGCTCTTGATGCGCAGGAGGCTGGCTTCGGTCCTCTGGCTGCGTGCCTTCAGAGCCTGGGCGGTGCGGTGCGATGAGGCGGTCATGCAGTTTCCTCGTACGAGTCGGTGTCGTCGGGGTCGATCGCGGCAAGGTCACTGGCCTTGAAGGCGAGCGTCCACATGCGGTCGAAGTAGTCCTGGGGCCGCCGCAGGTCCAGGGCGAGCGCGTCCTCCCGCATGCCGAGGCCGACCAGCGCCTTCTCCAGGCCGCCGATGGCACGGGCGGTCGGCTCGAAGACCGTGTGGAGGTAGTCGGCCGTCCGGTCGTCCGGGGCGCGTTCGGCCAGCGAGGCCCACTGCTCGGCCTTCCGGCGCCAATACAGGAGGTCGGCGCCGGACATCACGAACTTGTCGCAGTTGTGGCAGTCCAGGTCCCACGGGCAGGCATCCCCGCGCACCACGGGCTGGTAGGTGCAGAATCCGCCCTCGGCCGGGGTGCTGCGGCGCGCGAGGTCGATGGCCATGGCCTGGGCCTCAGCTCGGGTCATGTGCTCGGACGGCGAGGCGAGCAGCAGGCCCGGCTCGGCCGATCCCGGTCCGCTGACCCAGACCCGCTCGAGTGCGTCGTCGACCTCCGAGGAGGCGACCTTCGCGTAGTGCTCGGCCATCCGTACAGAGATCTGGCCGAGGTACTGCTTGATGTGGTGCAGGCCGGCGCCGTTCTTCAGCAGGTTCGTGGCCAGAGTGTGGCGGGCCTGATGTGGCACCCAGCCGCCGATGTCCAACGCCTCCAGCCAGTCGCGGAAGGCGTCACCGAAGATGCTGTAGGTGATCGCGACCGTGCCGACCGGATTCTTGTGGGGCGAGGGGAATAGGGCCAGGGTCTTGCGTTCTTTCGGTCCGGGGCTGCGGCCGTAGAGGTCCTCGAAGCGTTCGACGGTGCGCTGTTTGCGCAGCTCCAGCCGCTCATAGAGACGTTGTGGGATTCGGATGGCCTCGTCGAGGTTGCCGACCTTCGTCTGGTCGTGCCAGAGGAAGGGGACCTTGCGTTGGATCGAGGTGCATTCCAGTCGCAGTTCGGTGATCTCCGAGGCGCGGCGGCCGGTGAACACCAGGGCCTCCCAGATGTCGCGATAGCCCATGTCGTTCGGGTCGAAGCGGTCATCCAGCAGTTGCAGGTTCGGCTCGTCGGCCAGGGCCCGAGCCACCGGGTCGGGGAACGGGTTGCGCGTGCGGTCCGTTCGTCGAGCGGTCGGCAGGGTGATGATGAACTCCCGCGGCAAGCCGATGCGTTCGGCATCCCCGGTCTCCAGGGCGTCGCGCAGGATCGACCGGGCCTCGTTGAAGACATTGCGGCGGGTGTAGCTGGTGACCTTCATCGGCCGTCCGTCACGGCTGATCGCCAACGACGGCAGGCCCTCGCGCGCCCGCTTGTTGTGATCGGCGACGAAGCGCTTCATGTGGTCCGCGGTGAGCGCAGTCGGGTCGTGGCCGCCTCCGGGCGCGACAGCGGTCAGGAACACGCCGAGCTCGGCGCACGCCTTGCGCCCGTTCTCGATGTGCTGCGGGCTTCGCGGCGCCTGCGGGGACCGCAGGCGGCGAGCCACTCGTTCCCAGAGCAGATCACGCAGCCACCGCTGCGGCACGTCGGTGAAGTCGAAGTGGCTGGAGCGGCGTTTGTAGCGGATGCCGTAGTGCTCGGTCTCCAGGAAGCCAGCGTCCTTGGCCTCCTGCTCGGTGACGTAGACGATCCTCAGCTCGTCCGCGGTCTCCTTGAGGATCCTGCGTTCGTGCTCGGCGAGCGCCGCCGGGTCGGAGAGCAGGTCGAGCACGGAGTTCACGCCGCGCAGGCGGGCCAGGTTCGCCACCGCCTGGATGTGCCACAGGGGCCAGGCCGAGCGTTGAGCCTTCTGCGCATGGGCCAGCAGCCCGAAGCGGATTTCGGCCTGGACCAGCGGCACAAGGCCCAGGAGATTGACGGTGCCGGCGCGCGAGGCGGGGCGGGCGGTGCGGCACCAGTGCCGGAAGGCATCGGGGTCGATGCAGTTGATCTCGACGGGCTCTCGCCCGACGACCCGGTCACCGCCCCACCCTGGCGGCCGTTGGGCTTCACCGGGCCGTCCGTCATTGCGATAGCGCTCGTCATGGACGTAGCACAGCCGCAGAGGGCTGTCCGCCCGGCCGACGCAGGCAGCAACCAGGCAGTCGCCGTAGCCGGGCAACGCCTCGGTCTGCAGCGCAACGAATTCGTCGTAGGTGAGATCCCTCTTCCTGAACAGGACCTTGTTCCACCGGCTCCAGTGCGTCAGGCACAGCCGCAGCCCTAGATGCCGCGACGGGCGCTCAGGGCAGAACCGGCAATCCGGCGGCCCTATCAGACGCAGGTCCAGTTCCTTGGGCTCGGCTGTGCGCAGGAACTCCCGCCGCGTGGCGCCAGGTTGCTGCTTCGCGGTTCGCCACTCCGCCCGGTGCGGATGGCACAGGTCGACGGTGTTGGTGCGGGTGGCGCGGCAGCCGTTGACCCGGCAGAACCAGCCGTAGACCGGGTGGTCGCCGGGCCAACGCAACGCCGACTCGCGATAGACCGGCTCGACGCCCGGCGCCGCTAGAAGGGCCGTGATCCAGCCGATCGCGTCGCTCACGGGCCGAAGTGCTGGCCAGGGGCTGCAAAGGGGCGCGTGTCGCTTCGCTCACCGCAGCCCACCCCACGTCGTAAGGAGGGCGTCATGAAAAACCGGGTCGTTCACGTCGACGTGCGCGTAGATCTCATCGACGACCTCGGTCGAGGCCCATCCGCCCGCGTCCCGGACGATGGCCAGGTTCCCGCCGGCGGCGTCCAGGACCGCACTGGCCCAGGTGTGCCGGAACATGTGCGGCTTGATCAGGCCCAGCCCCGCCCAGCGGCCGGCCCGCTTGAGCATCTTGCGAGCCCCCTCCGGGGCCCACGGCAGACCACGCCCAGGGCCGTGCTGCTGAACGAGCAGCATGCCGTGCGAGGCGCCGCGCGGGTACTCCAGGGTCAGGTAGTCGAAGTATGCATGGACCATGGCCGGGCTGACCCTCTTGATCAGCCCGCCGTGGATCACTCCGTCACGAAGTTCCCACTCCCACTTCGTCTTGGCCCGCGCCCCGTTGACCAGCCCATCCCGATGGCAGACATGGGCGTGCGGACCGCGGCACTCCCCGCATGCGGCCTCGTCCCGCAGGTGCAGGTCGCACAGGTGCAGCCCGCACATCTCACCAGCCCGGAACCCGCCGTCGCTCAGCCACTCCACCACCAGCCGATCCCGAAAGGAGTTGACCTCATCCAGCAACACTGCCCGAGCACCGTCCGGCAGCATCTTCTTGTGCCGACGCCGCACCGACTTCGGCGCCAGCGGATTCGCCTGCATGCTCCGCTGCAGATGACCGAGCAGCGACCGGTCCCGATCCCGCTGGGTCGGCATCCGGTGCAGCTTCAGCGCCCCCACCAGCTCGGTGTTGACGCCCAACTCGGCCTGCTTCAGATAGAAGCCCTTCAGGCACGCCGCGGCCCCGCGCAGCGCGTCGTTGCCGTACGGCCGCTTCCCCACCCGCCACGGGCGACCGTACGGTCCGGCGATCTTCGCTCCGATCGCTCCCATGTACCGCTCAAGGTCACCGAACCCGACGTCCTCCGGCGTCAATCCTTCGTGCTCCAGCCACCGAAGATGATCGACGAGCAGGTAGGCGTACGTCCGATCCGACCCCGTACAGGCATAGCCGGCCAGGTAACGGTCCGCCCCGCCGTGCACTCCTCGCACCGAGTCGAAGATGGTGTACGCCTCACGGCCATCACCATGCCGCACCGTCTGCACCCTGAGCTGTCCAACCGACAGCGTCCGCACCACAGTTCCTCCGAGCCGACCCGTCCACCGACATGGCGAACATCACGGCAGTAGTCGGCAAACGAGCACGTGACGCACGCGGTCACCGACTCGGCGAACATCGCGAACAGCCCTCACCCCAGCCGGAAAACCGACGGGTCGACCACCTTGTGGCGCTGCCCCACGCCGCCCGGCCGGCACGAGGCCGGCGACGTGTGGACGTACTGGCGGTCGCCCGCGGACACCATCCCGATCGGGCCGACCACGATCCTCGCCCGCACCGAGCTGGTGCGCGCCGCCCCCATGGGCGGCCTCGTCCAGGGCGAGGACTACATGGCGGCCGTCGGCGTGACCAACCTCGCCCCCGGAATCCTTCTGCCCCAGCCTGTGTATAGGTACCGCAAGCACCCTGGCCAGCTCACCGCCCAGCGCGGATACGACCAGCTGGAGGCAGCCGCCCGCGAGCACGCCTGGCACTACGGTCGCAGCCTTCGCTCCGTCGTCTGCCGTGAGATGCCCGCCCATGGCTGACGCGCAGATCATCCTCGCCTACAGCCGGGATGCCGGCATCGTCGCCATCGCATCCGGCACGAAGTACCAGGCCGCGCAAGGCGCGCTGCAGGATTCCGGATTCCATCGAGACGCAGCCGGGGTGTACCGCCTGCAGGCCGAGGATCCGGACGCCTCCCGCACCACCGTGACCGGTCTGGTCCGCTCTGCCAAGGCGTACGGCGTCACGGTGACGACCAGCACGCGGCGCTTCATCGACGACACCGTCCGTGACATCGCCGGCCTCCTGCCTGGCAATTGGGAGACACAGGTCGAGCTGTACTGCCACCCGGTGTGGCAGGAGGACCTCGTGCCATGGCTATGGGACAGCGGCGAACTCGGCCGCGCCGTCCAGAGCGACCGGATCCCCTACGCCGCCACCCTCACCGAATCCGCTTCAGGCACCACCTTGCTGCTCGTCGAGCGCCCCGGCCACCAACTCGACTACCTCGTCGGCGCTTTCACCCCCGAGCCGTTCGACGAAGGGTACGGCGAGCCGCACGCCCCGCGCAGCATCGTCCTGCCGCCCTTCCCCGGCCGCGCGGCGAGGGCGATCACCGACTGGTACCTGCCCGCCTACGACCGGGCCGTCCACGCCCGACGGATCGCCGCAGCGGCCGGCGCCCTCGACCGGATCCGCACCGAGCACGACACCTGGAGTGCGATGGTCGCCTCCAACCGTTACAGCGACGCCACTCCCCTGGACATCGACGCGCTCGGCGCCGCGACCGCACAGTTCCTGGATGGCGCCTGGCGGGACTTCCTGACCGTCGTGGACCACGCTCCCGCGCTGCTGGACCGGTGCAGCCCCGCCGCCGCGCCGTGGCCCGAGGACACCGACGCCCTCGCACGGCTTGCCGACGCCCTCGGTGATGCCCAGGCGGTGCGCGAGGAGCTGGCCCGTGGCACCTCGCTCACCCGCCCCGAACTGGGCGCGCGGACGTGGCCGGCCATCGCCAGCTGGCTCACCCACAGTGAGCCGTTCCTCCGCCAGGCCCGGGCGGCGACCCCGCACCCACGCTCCGCTCTGGCCGTCGCGGCGCCGCCCCGCATCCTCCCGCCGGGCCGGCCCGCACCCCGCCGGTGACCCGCTGTTCCACCGAAAGGTTCACCCGTTGCCCCCTGCCCCCTACTTCGCCTTCGGCACCCATCCCGAGCACGGCTTCGTCGCCACCACCGCGAACGTCCCCACACACCTGGCCCACTGGTTCCTGGTGCGCGAGCAGTTCGTGCCCGTCCTCGCCACACCCGGCCTGTACCGGCTCACCAACCCGGACCAGGACGGCATGCGACGCACCCGGCAAGCCGTACACGACCTGCGTCGCCACGGCTATGCCGTGCAAGCCGACTACTCCCTCGACCCCGCTCTCACCCCCGGCCCACCCCACAACCCCATCGCCGTGCACGAGCACTCCGAGCGCCGCAGCCGCATCGCGCGGGCCGCCGCCAGCCGCTCCCCGCAACGCGGTCCGGCACTGACCACGTCGCCGCCGTCCGCCCGACCGATCCCGGCGAAGCCCACCTACGCCCCCACCGTCCACCTGACCGCCTCGGCCACCGGACGCTCCCGGTGAGCACCGAGCCGATCCGCATCACCCGCGGACAGGGCGGCGAAGTCGAAGTCGAAGGCACCCTGGACTTGCTGGCCGCAGACATCCTGCGCCGAGCGCGCTTCCTGATCCAGCCAACCCTGCGCGGCCACTGGATCCGGCTCCCGTTCGACCTGGGGCGCGACTGGGAGAACGAGCACGCGACGTGGGCGACGCAGATGCTCACCGCCGCCCACTACCCGGTACACCTCGACCCCGACCTGCGCACCGATACCCCCGACCAGGTCGCACCCCCTGACCCGGTACGCCCGCCGGCCCTGACCGCGCAGGCCCCGCCCGGGCGTCGGGCCCGCCGCTGACGTTCCGACCCCAGGAGAGACGCATCACCGACATCCCCACAGCCACCGAACTCTCAAGCCGAGCCCGTGACTTCCGCCTTCGGATGGCCGTCATCGACCGCGAGACCGAGACCACGCTCGACACCACCCGGGACCGCTTCGGACAAACCGTCCACCACCACGCCGCGGCAGCAGCCCGCACCCGTCGGAACGCTGCAGCCGTCGAGGCATACGCCGCGTATCTCGCCCCGCACGCAACCGGTCTGCTGGACGCAGCCCGCAGCAACCTCGATGAGCTGCCGCCCGCCCGGCACACCACCGCCTGGCGAACCCTGCTCGATGCCCTCGCCGCCTCCCACGCCGAGATCATCCGCGTCCTGGGCCGCCCCGCAGCCCCCGGCTCGGCCGCCGAGCGCGAACAGCACCAGACTCTGTGGCCCCACCTCGCCGCCTGGGCGGACCACAGCACCATCGCCTCCGACCTCGCCGACCAGCACCACCAGCCCGAGCCCGAACTGGCCGCTGAAGAAGCACAGAGGTGGACGCAGAAGGCGCAGGCCGCGCAGCGTCGGGGTGAGTTGGACCTGATCGAGTCGTGGTACATCTCCGACGGCCGGCGCATCACGCTCGCCTACCTGGTCGAGGAGGACACCTCCTCGACCGTGGTCGCCCTCGCCGGCGACCCGGACGCGCCGGGCTGGCAGGTCATCGGGCACTACGCCCACGAGTACGCGGCTGGACAGGCACTGCCACGCCCCGTCCCACCCGGAGTGCTGCGCCCGGACATCTCGCATTTCAACCGCCCGCAACCCGCGCCCGAGGTGCCCCTGCAAGAGCTGCTCCAGGACCTCGCCGAGGCACGCGCCGCAGGCGACGTCTCCGAGACGCTGCTCACCGCCACCCAGCACGGGCACGACGCAGGCCCGATGGTCCGCCTGCAAGAACTCCTCCACAGGGCCAGCCACTTCGCCGGCGCCCTGGAGAGCGTGCAGGGCCGACAGATCGCAGCCCGGCTCGATGCCCTCGGCCGGCAACTCGACTTCCTCACCCGCGAAGTTAAGGACGCAGCCGAGGACCTCGGAGCCACCGTCGCCGTCCTGCCACCCCACCGCATCCCCACACCGCCGCGGATCCGCCCACGCCCGGCCCTGGACACCACACCCCCGCCTCCACCTCCCCGAGCCACGACCCCCGCACATCACCCGTAGCACTCCCGTATTCCCCGGTGGTCCCTGACGGCCTCGGCGGCCCCGGCACCGCGCAACACCCCCAGCGCGGTGCCGGGCAGCCCACACCCACGCGCCTCCTGTGCTGCCGGCGTTCAACATGCCGATGAAGGCGGCGTTCACGATGCCGACGTCCCGTTCAACGACGCCCAAGGGGGCTGGTCAGGCGGTGCGTTCATCGGCGAGGTGCCGCCGCCTCACAGTCGCCGGTAGCGCCCCTCACCGTGGGCGGCACCGGCCCACCGCGGATTCACCCCGCCCACCTCTGAACCCACTTCACCTGCAAAGAAAGAGAACCCGTATGCCTGTTCGAACGAATTGGAATGTTGCCCACAGCTGTGGACACGCCGTGGATCACGACCTGTCCAACCGCCCCGCTGATCGGCGGGCAGGGTTCGCCCGCTGGCTCGAAGACCGCGAATGCACCGACTGCTGGAAGGCCGCCCGCGACTCCGACAGCGCCAGCAAGGAGGAATGGCTCGCCGCCAAGCGCGCCGAGGAACAGCAGGCCGCTACCGACTGGGCCGAGCAGTTCGCCATGCCGCCGCTCGAAGGCCCCCACAAGGCCCTCGCTTGGGGTGAGCGCTCCCGCCACCAGCTCGTCACCACCGCCTACACCGCGCTGGTGACCGAAGGCAGCTGGGATGAAGCCGACTGGGCCGTGCTGGAGGAGCAGATCCGTGCCGTCACCCGGTCGGGATGGTGGATCGATCAGAGAGACGCCGAGGGCACTGACCTGCCCGAACTCCTGGACGCAGCCACCAGCGACGACCTGGGCACCGAGAACCCGTTCCGGTAGGCGCAGGCCCCTCTATACCCGACGATCCCCGGTTACCGAAACCGGGGATCGTTCGGAGTATTGATCCTCCCACCGCCACCCCGCGCTCGATGTGGAAGGACCAGCTGTGCCCGACGCCGTACCCCGCCCGCCCTACATTCCCGGCGACAGTTTCACCCCCGACCGGGACATCACCCACGCCCACTTCCGCCCCGGCGACAAGGTCGTCGTCCTCAAGGGCGTGGCCGGCAACGAACTGTGGGGCGAGGCGTACAAGGTCGTAACCCCCTCCTGGCACACCCCGACTGACGAAGACGGGTGGCGCCTGTACGACCCCAACGGCGGGGACCGCACCTACATCACCGCTCACCCCCGCTACCTCGTCCACCTCTCTCGCCGGTGCCCCGACTGTCTGATCTACCTGCGCGCTCTGGAGGACTACCTGCTGCCCCAGTTCGCAGACGGCAACGCGGCGGTCGACTGCGGCTGGTACTCGCTCACCCGCCTTAACCAGCTCGTGCACGTGTACGACGCGCGAGGCGACCGGTGACCCATACCCTCAGCACCCCGGACCGCGCTGCGGCGCTGGCACGGGCGGCCTCCCACGCCACTACCACGTTCGCCGATCCGCGGTGGCCCGCGTGCCTGGCCGAGGTCCTGCAGGATCTCAATGCGACCTGGCAGGAATCCGCCCAGGTGTGCGCCAGCGTCGCCTGGCAGGCCCGCGCCACCGGGCACAGTGCACTGGGCGTGCTCCACCCGGATCAGATCACCGGCCACGGGCCAGACCCGCTCGCCAGGCGGACGAACCGGCATCTATATCTGAGCACGCTGCGCTACGACTTCCGCTGCCGCACCCTCGAATCCGTCGTCGGCAAGGTCCCAGTGAGCGTGCTCAATCGCGACCCCTACAGCTGGGCGCTGGACGCCTTCGCGCGCCTGGGACAGTCCCGTTCGGAGGGGCTTGCCCGCATGGAGCGGGTCCTCGATACCGCCGGCGATCACCCTGGGACGCTGCACGTCCTGCTGCACGGGGTATGGCTGGGTGGTCTGCTTCCGAGGCGAGCGCACTGGCTGCTGGCGCTGGTGGACCGGCTCCCCGATGGCGGAGCGGGCGATCCGATCGCGCTGTTCCGCAAGTCGTCGGCCCTGCGCTCTCTGGGCCGGTACCCCGAGGCGCTGGACACCATCGACCGTGCTCTGGAGCTGCTGCCTCCCGGCGAACTGGCCGTTCACGCTGACCTGGTGCGCGAACGCGCCCTGGTCACTGCAGCCCACGATCTCACCCAACTCGCCCTACCAGTAGGGAAAGCCGCCCCGTAATGATCCCCCGCATCCACCAGCGGAGCCCCGACGCCGTCGAGGCACTCGGCGAAGCCCTCGGCCGCCCCGTCAGCGACCAGGAGGGCCTGACCGCGTACACAGTGGTCGCGCACTGGCCGGGCCTGGACTACTACACCCCCGATGACGAGCAGGAGAGGTGGACGTCTGCCGACTGGGCCGAACTCCTCGACGCTCCGATGCGGGATCGCCCCTTCCCAAGCAGCACGCGCGAGGACCGCCGCGCCATCTGGCACGCGGACGTGCGCCTGCACCCCGGCGACCGCGATCTCACCGGTGCGGAGTGGTCCGAGATCGCCCACCGACTCGCGCGCACCGCGGGCATCCACACCCCGGGCGACCACCACGGGTGTCGCTGGATCGCCGTCCAGGCCCAGCCCGGCCGCCTCGACCTGCTGGCCAACCTCATCCGCGCCGACGGCACATGGGAAGGACAACCCCACAATTTGGCCAAGGCGTTGATGAGCGAGTGCCGGCGCATCGAGGCCGACTTCGGCCTCACCCCGCCCCGCCAGGGCCGCGTTCCTCAGCGTCCCGCACAGCCCGTTCCTGCGCTCACCAAGGCCACCGGGCACCCCACTGCCCACTCCGCCGAGGAACTGGTCGGCGCCACGGCACAGCTCGCCGAACTGCTGCACCAACTCGCCGACGAGGCCACCGGCCCGGTGGCCACCGTGCGCGGCCTCGTCGAGCACGCGGCCTACCGCCTCGACCGCCTGCCCCACACCTACGGCCCGGCGGCCGGACACCAACTGGAGCTGATCGCCCGCCGTCTGCACAGCATCCAACAGGACCTCGAAGCCACCGCCGCCGCTCTGCCCAGCACCACCCGCAGGCCCGCACCGACCACCCCCGCGATCACGTCTCCCCAGGCCACCCCCGCACGACCGTCCCGCTGACCCACCAGAAAGATCCTTGTTCTTGGCCCTTGCCGACCGCTTCATCACCCTGGGACGCGATACGCACTCCGGGGAAGTCCTCGCCCGCGGCGGCGACCCCGAAGCCCACAGCATCCTTCAGCGCACCGGCTTCATCCCCGTCGTCCGCCTCCACCAGACGTATCACCGCCTGCCCACCAGCCTGGACGAAGCCGAGGAGAACCGTCTCGCCACTCGCGCCGTGGCCCGGCTGCGCGCCGTGAGCTATCACGTCGAGGCCGACGACGCCTTCGACACGGACCTGCGCGAGGCGCACTACCTGCCGCTCGGCTCCCAGATCGCCCACCTCGCCGAGCAGATCCGCGAAGCCACCACGACCGACGAGGTCGCCGACACACTGACCGAACTGACCGCCACACACGACGGGGTACTGACCGCCCTCGGTCAGGTCCTAGCGGCAACTGCCGAGTTCTACCAGGACCTTGGCCAATCACCGGACCCGTACACCGCAAAGCGACTGCGCTACCTCGCCGATCACCGGCTCGGTGTCATCTGGTCCGACTTGGCGCACATGCGCAATGACCTCGCCGACCGGCACCAGGCCCATCCCCAGCGCCGCGCGTGCACCGCCGAGGTCTCACCGGGCGAACGCGAAGCCTCCGCCACCTGCGCCTGCCCACCTACCCCGCCACGGCTGTCCACCACCAGCCCCGGCCCCGCCGTACCGAACCCAACGGCCCGGCGGCGCTGACCCTGCACCTTCCTTCCCGAGGAGACCATGCACGACCCCCACACCGACACCGGATACCTCGGCTCCTTCGCCACCATCCTGGCCGGCGAACTGCCCGGCACCTGGAGAAGCCAGTACCACCCGGACCGCGGAGGCAACACCGACCACGACGACCTCACCGTGGATGTCTGGGACATGAACGAGGTCGTCGATGCCATGGCCGACTACATCGTTGACCACTGCGCCGTGCTGACCCGCAGCGACGGCACCCGGCTGTTCGTCATGGACCGCAAGGGCCACGACGAGGGATTCCTGATCGCCGCCATGGCCCCCCAGGGCATTCCCCTCGAAGCCTTCCGTGGCGTACGGGAGCCCGACGGCATAGCCGTCGCCGACAATCCGTTCACGGCTGCCAAGGACATCACGCACGGCCTGCTGCCCCGCTACGACAACGCTCTCGCCCAGGTCCGGCACAACGCCGCCCGCCTCACCGCACCGGCCGCAGAGCCCGATCGCGTGGTGATGACCTGGTCCGGCGACGACCTCGTCGTCGAGGCGCCCGAACGCCCCGACATCGCCAAGACGCTGACCGACCACGGCTTCACCTTCGACACACACAGGGACGTCCTCGTCCTGTCCGGTGACGACTCCGCCCGCCAGGGGGCTTGCGTGCGAGCAGCCGGTGCCCGCCTGTCCGAGCTGGGCGTCGGCGTCATCCTGCGTAATCCACCGGCCCGGCCTGCCCTGGGCACCACCGCGGTCGCACCCCCGGCCCCGGCCAGCACGCCCGCAGCAACCCAGTCCACGCCGACCACCAGGCGCCGATAGCCCTGGCCTGCGAACAGGAGTAACCGTCACGTGGGAAACCGCGCCGACGACGAAGGCACCGACGTCGAGATCTACCTCAAGCCCCTGACCGACACCGTCCATGCCGACACCCCCACCGGCGCACCAGAGAAGCTCCTGGCCCTGCTCGATCGCGCCGGCTTCGAACGCAAGACGTTGGAGACGGCCGGGCCGGTCTACGTCTGGCACAAGGCTCCCGGGCACCTCACCGAGGACGCGAAGAAGCACCTTGCCACCGGCGCCGTGCCCGCACTGCTCATGGCCGGATACCTGGTCAACATCACCAATGACGTCTGGGACGCCGCCGCCTACCAAGACGCCGTCGCGAAGATGCGACGCCAGCCTGCCGCAGCGCCCGCAGCCCGGTCGAACGCCTCGCCTCTCTCGGTGTCCGCGTCCCGCCCACACCGCACACGCTGACCTTCACATCACCTGGAATCCCTGTCACCCACAAACCCGAACGCACCCCGCCTCCCATCACCGCCAGCCGCAAACCCCGCCTGGCCAGCACCCTGTTCCGCCGCTACCTGCGCACCGTCATCGTCGGCAACCACGACCGGAGCATCCCGCTGGCGGGCGGGCGCCCCGAGGCAGCCCTTGACGAAGCCCGTCGCCATGCCGACGTCCACCGCCATCTCAACTAGCCGCAGCCCAGATCGTTCAGGAGGCCCATGACCGACCCAACCCCCTCTTCCGTACGGCTCGCTGACGACATCGCCCGTCAGCTCAGCCTGCTCACCCAGCGACTGTCCCAGGCACCGCCGCGCGAAGCCGCCCAGATCCTCGGCAAGGTCCTCGACTACAACGAAGGCATCCTCGGGCGGGTCACCGAACTCATCGGCACCGGCTCGCGGTTCGCCCAGGACCGCTCCCAGCGCGGCATCCTGGGGCCAGAGGTGTGGCTGGCCCTGGGCCGCGCGGCCAACGAACTCGACAGCGTGGGCGTGGACCTCGACGAGCACACCGACTCCATCAAGCAGCTCGCCAAGCCCTCCCCCGCCGCCACCGGCCCGGCATCGAAGCCCGTGGCCTCCGCCATGGTCGTCAGGCGGCGCGGGTGAGGAAGAAGCAGCAATGGGCCGGCTGGGGCCCGGCCGGCCAGCAGGCTGAGCAGCACTATCTCGTCGAGCCCCGTCACCTTGCCGGCGGCGGAGACCTGCGTCACGTCACCGAGTACCTGCGCGCCTCGGGATGGAAGGACAAGACCAAGTCCGGCGGCCCGATCGTCTTCGACAGCCCGGACAAGTCCATACGCGTCGGCTACGACCCGATCACCCAGCCCGGCGGCTGGACCATCAGCGCAAAGCAGACCGCGCGGCAGGAGGCGTGGCAGGCGACCTTCTCGCGGCAGGTGCCCGTGGAGATCGTGGCCGGGGTCACCGATGCGCTGACCCAGCCGCGTTCCGCGCACGCCCCCAACGTATGGGCGCCCCTGCAAGAACACGGATGGCAGACCGAGCAAGGCCAGCACGTCACCGCGCGCAACCCGCAAGGCAACGCCTTCGTCCGCTTCCACCAGCAGGCCCCAGGCCAGGCCCACTGGTGGGCAGGCGCCCGCAACGAACACGGCCCGGTGTGGGAGGCGCGATTCACGCCCACCACGCCCATGCACCTGGTGCAGGCATTCAGCACGGCCCTGTCGGATCCGCAGCCGGTGATGCGTCCGCTCAGTCATGTCCCACCCTCCCAGCAGATCCGCACCACCTCCGTGTCCGTCCTGCCCTCCCAGCTCAGCGCCTGGCAGCAGACCCGGATCACCGCCCCCCGCGCCGCCACCTGGGCTCGCAACTCCTTCGCCACCAACCGACCGCGCACCAGCCCCAGCGCCCGGTCGTACGCCGCTCAGACGGGACGGATGCGGTGAGCCACGAACACTTCTACTCGCGCACCAACGGGCCCACCATCCACCGCATCAACCGCGTCCGGTACCTGGACGAGGTGACTCCGCGGCACCTGGCCGGCGGAGGCGACCCACGGCACGTAACCGAGTACCTGCTCGCCGCGGGTTGGAGCAACCATTCGGTGCCCGGCTACCCCCACGTCCTGCTGGAAAGCCCAGACCGGAAACTGCACCTCGCCCTGGAGCCCACAGCCCCGGAGGAACGCGACACCTGGTGGCGCATCCACCCCGCCTCCGGCCCCGACGGCGACGCCGGATGGTCCGCGCACTTCGGCGGTCACACCCCCGTCGAGATCATCGCCGGATTCACTGGCGCCCTCTCCACCCCAACACCAGCGCAGACGCAGACAGCCGATCTATGGCACATCGCCGAAAGCCGGGGATGGGCCAAGCAGTCGGTAGACGGCGACCAGATGGCGCTCTCACCGGACGAAACCGCGATCCTCGCCCGGGTCCAGACCCTCACCTTCGCCGGCACCCGCGACAACGTCGGCACCCCCACCTGGCGGTGGAAGACCGAGGTGTCCCTCCCCCGCGCCGATGGGCGCCGCCAGTGGCTGTGGGGAGCAACCCTCGACGACACCGCTCCCGCCGCCGCACTCGCCGGATTCATCACCTCCCTCACCTCCCCCGCACCGCTGCTTCGGGACGAGGGCCAAACCATCGGTCACACCTTCGGATACCTCCATTCCACTAGGAGCCCGATCGCCCCGGAACAGAACTATCGGCGCCACCTTCAACGGCTGGAAGACGCCCAGCGCACCAGGCCACCGGCGCCGCCCTCGGCCGGCCCCGCCTCGCCCACAGGAATGGCACACCGAACGAAGCGCCGCTAGCCGGGCACGAGCCCACCCGTCCCATTCCCTCTTCCGCATAAGGACGTTGATGCCCCACCCCCCTGCTCCCAGCCCCGACCAGATCACGCAGGCCACCACAACCCTGGCCCAGGTCAAGCACTATCTGCGTACCAACCCAGCCGCAGCAGACATGCTGCCGCTGCTCGCCCCGCTCCTCGACGAGGACACCGGCATGCCCATCCTGCTCGGCGACGTCCTGCGCAGCGCCGCGCGCCTCGTCGCCCAGCAGGCCCCCCACCCCCTGACCGACGAGACCCGCCGGATCATCGAAGGGCTGCGGGAAGCCGCACAGGACCTCACCGACTGGCACATCCTGCACTGGGACATTGAGCGCCTCGGCAATCTGCCATTCGACGCGCCGCACCCGCCGGCCCGCCGTCAGTGACCCGCCCCAACATCCCCACCCGCGCCAACGAGCCGCACAACACCATCTGGTTCGAGACCAGCCCCCGGCACCTGGCCGGGCGCGGCGACCCCCGCCGGATCACCCAGACGCTGCGGGCCGCCGGGTGGAAGAACCACTCCGACCCGGACTATCCCCACGTCGCGCTGGTCAGCCCGGACTACCGGCACACCCTGGTGCTGGAACCCGAGCCGAAGTCGTACGGCGCCTGGTGGCACATCCGCGGTGAATCCGAAGGCCGCAGCTGGTACACGGACTTCGGCGCCAACACCCCCGTCGAGATCCTCGCCGCCCTCACCGACGCCCTGCTCAAACCCGAGCCCGAGACCACGCCGGACATCTGGCCAGCGCTCGCCTCGGCGGGCTGGGCATACGAACGCGACGAACACGGCAACGAGACCGCCACGCACCCGGACAGCATCCTGCGCGTGCGCCGCTGGACCGTCGCTCCCAGTGAACGGTTCCACTGGACAGCCGAAGCCGCCCTTCCCAACGGAGGCGGCGGCCGTGAACTCCTGTGGCGGGCCTCACTCGACGACGCCATGCCCCGGCATCTGATCGCCGCGTTCACCACCGCCCTGACCAACGACGAACCCGTCCAGCGCGGCATGTACGACGTCCCGCACTCCCACCTCGTCACCCAGGAGCAGCGCGGACCGCAGGGCGAGCAGCTCGCCGCCGCCCACGAAACACGCCTCAAAGCCGTGCGCGCCGCCGCCCGCAAGGCCCGGCACACCGCAGTCCTAACCGCCGGCAGCGGTCCGGTGCCCACCGCGGCATCGGCCGCGCCGGTCCGCAGCCACTGACCGTGAGCTGGGCGCCGCCCGGCTTCCAGCTCACCCTCCCTCTGCCCCGCCGTTTCTCCGAGAGCGCCCTTGACCGCCCCCTCCCCGTCCCCGCAGGAACTCCACCAACGACGGCTCCAGCAGCTCGCGACGTACCTGCGCGAGAGCGAACTCATCCTCGCCAGCTGGGATGCCTACTCCGACGAGCACACGGATGAATCCGGATGGCCCAACGACGAGCAGGCGTACGGACTGCGCGCCGCCGTCCGCGACGCCGAGACCTGGAGAGCCTTCAACCGTGTGCGCTCCTGCGCCAAGGAACTCCTGGCCACCGCTGAGGTCCAGCTGCAACAGCTCGATACCGCAGTCGTCCGGCCCCACTGGCCCGGACGACTCGCCGCCCTCCACCACGCCCTGAACCGCCTCAACGCCCTACAGCACGAGTGGCTGGAGACCCGGGCCACGCTCCCGGCCTCCCTCAAGCCCGGCACCGAGGCGTACGACGACGTCCTCGACGAGCGCAACTCCGAAGCATGGCACTACCTGGGCGAGTGGTCCGCCCACGGCCAGGCGCTCCTCGACATCCACGCCGCAGCTCGCCAAGCGCCGTCGCGCCTGCCCGGTACCGGCGCCGCACCCAGCTGGGCGCCAGCCACACCCGCTGCGCCGGCCACATCGTCGACAGCGCGGAGGTGACGGCATGCACGAGACCATCGAGCAGACCCTCACCTCCCCGCGGTATCTCGCCGGCGGCGGCGATCCGGCCTGGGTCACCGTCCCCCTGCACCGAGCCTGTGGCTGGAGCTACGGACACGACCCACTGATGCCCCGCGTCATCCTGACCAGCCCCGATCAGCAGGCGACCTTGCGGATCGATCCCGACCCGGACGAACCGTGGTGGACCATCCGCCACGCCCGCACCGGCAACCAGCCGGCCTGGAAGGCCACCTTCGAGGCCCGTACCCCCGTCGAGATCATCGCCGCCTTCACCGACGCCCTCACCGACCCTCGCGCCCTGAACGCCGCCCCACCGCCCACTGCCCCTCTACGACAGGCGGGTTGGCGCGATGTCTCCCCCCAGAGCGGCCTCATTTCGCCCGATGGCGTGGTCCGCGTCGACTACATCACCGACCACGGCCTCGACCACTGGTTCATCACAGTCGCCGCCGGCCACACCCCCAACGATGAGCTGTGGGGGGCGTGCCTGGACGGCACCACCCCACCCCATCTGATCGCCGCGCTGACCCGGGCGCTCACCGACGACACCCCGGTGATCCGTGATCCGAACCGCCTGCCCGGTCTGGGGGTGCGCCACCGGCACGACGTCAGGCAGCACGTGCCCGTGGAGACCGTCGCCTTCGCGCTGGAGCAGCGTGTCACCGGCCTCTGCGCCCGGCGACGGAACACCACCGCGAACACCCCGGCCGCCGAGCCGCCACGCGTGCCGAACCCGCGCCGCACCCGCTGACCCACCTCCTCCCCTGCCTGCCCCCGCCACGTAAGGCCCTGCCCTCTTGCCTCAGCCCTCCAGCCCGAATACCCCGAACACTGACGGCTACGACATAGCCTTCCGCGTCCTGCTCGGCGCCATCGCCATCGCCGTCCCCGCATCCAACCTCGCCTGGCTCGGCGGCAACCTCACCGCCTGGGCCACCGACTCCGGACACACCGCCCCATACCAGCCCGTCCAGGCCCTGCTGCACCCCGACCATCTGTGGCCCAGCCTGGACGACACGTCCCTCCTGATCGGCGCACGCATCCTGCCCGGCGCCATACTGATCGCCCTCGGCATCACCGCCGCCGTGCTCTACAAGCGGCACAAGGACGGCACCAGCGGGCGCAAGAAGCGCGTCGCCGGGATGGCCAAGCACCAGGACATCGAGCCGCTGATGTCCAAGGCCATCACCGCCAAGGCCCGCTCCCTGCGGCCGAGCCTGAAGGACACCAAGCACATAGATGCCAAGGACACCGGCATCTTGCTCGGCAACCTTCAGGGCACTCGCCACGAGGTCCGCATGGGTTATGAGGATGTCGCCGTGGCGATCATGGCGCCGCGCTCCGGCAAGACCACCTCTCTGGCGATCCCCTCCATCCTCAACGCGCCCGGCCCGGTCCTGCTCACCTCCAACAAGGCGGCCGGCGACGCATATACGGCAACGCTCGACGCGCGCGCGGCCGTCGGCCGGACGTGGTCGATGGACCCTCAGCAGATCGCCCACTCCGAACGCCAGATGTGGTGGAACCCACTGGCCGACGCCAAAACGTTGGACGGCGCCGGCAGGTTGGCCGGGCACTTCCTCGCCGCTTCCGTGGACGCCTCGCAGCAGGGCGACTTCTGGTCCAAGGCCGGATCCAACATCTTGTCGCAGTTGTTCCTGGCCGCAGCCCTCGACGAACGGCCCATCACCGACGTGATGCAGTGGCTCGCGTTCCCTGCCGACCGCACGCCGCTGGACATCCTGCGCGACCACGGCCACGCCGCAGTCGCCGCCCAGCTCAAGGGCACCGTTGAGGGCCCGCCCGAGACGCGCGACGGCATCTACGAAACCGCCCGGCAGTACGCCGCAGCCCTCCTCAACAGCGAGATCGCCGCATGGGTGACCCCGCAGAAGGACGTCGAGGAGTTCAAGCCGAAGGACTTCGTGACCAGCAAGGACACCCTGTACCTGCTGTCGAAGGACGGCGGAGGCGGAGCGTCAGCGCTCATCGCGGCGTGCGCGGACTCGGTGATGCGGGCCGCGACGGCCCAGGCCGAACGCGCCGGCGGACGACTGGACCCCCCGATGCTCGCGATCCTGGACGAGGCCGCCAACGTCTGCAAGATCAGTGACCTGCCGGACCTGTACTCCCACCTCGGCTCCCGCGGGATCATCCCCATCACGATCCTGCAGTCCTACCGCCAGGGCCAGAAAGTCTGGGGCGATGCCGGCATGGACGCCATGTGGTCCGCCTCCACCATCAAGGTCATCGGCAGCGGTATTGACGACCCCGACTTCGCAGACAAGCTCTCCCGGCTGATCGGCGACCACGACATCGAGACCACCTCCACCTCGACCTCCGAGTCCGGGAAGTCCACCTCGGTATCGATGCGGCAGGAACGCATCCTGGCCGCCGACGCCATCCGCGCCCTGCCCAAGGGCACCGCACTCTGCTTCGCCACCGGCATGCGCGTGGCCATGCTCGACCTGCGCCCCTGGTACCTGGAGCCCGGCGCCGAGGAGCTGTCCGCCGCCTCCGACCGCGCCTCGAAGGCGATCACCCACCGCGCCCTGGCCAAGTACACCCCTCACCAGGGCGACTACGGCACGGCCGCGTAGCACCCGCTCATCTCACCCCTGTCCTTGGAGGCGTCCATTTCTGTATACGAGCCCGACGATCTCGACTACATGACGCGCCCCGAAGCTCTCGCGGCCGTCCTCACCGACCTCCGTGCCCACCAGGTCGACCCCGGCCCCGACGGCTTTTTCACCGCCCTGCGCCACATCGACCTCCTGGGCCACCTCGCCCTACGGTTCACCGCCGACGCCCACCACCTCCTCTCCGAGGAGATCCCGACCGCCAACCCCGCACAGGACGCCCTGCGATCGAGCCGGGCCGCGGCGACGATCGGGCGTGCCCTGGCCCACTACACCCAGGCCCTCCCCGCCCTGACCAAGGTCAGCGACCCTGCCAGCCGCACCACCATCAACGCGCAGCTGGAAGCCATCCCGCACCACTCCGCTCTGCGTCGCCATCTCGACGCCGCCCAACGGACCCTGGACGAGGCACGGATCGAGCTGACCGGCGCCGTCCCCCCGCTCCCCACCCGCAAGGCGTCGGCTGACGCGAAGCCCCCCGCAACGCCCCGCCCCCTCCACCGTCGCGGCCTGTAGCGCCACACACTCCCGGTGCCCACGCGCCGCGGCACGACGTTGCGATACAGGTCCTCGTCGACCACCACGACAGAGTCCTCGGCTGCTCTGCCAACGGACACCGTCGACCTCCACGACCAGCTCCGCAGGCACCTCGATGCCCCTTGGCCCGCCCTGCACCGCTCAGCAGTCAACGCAGCAGATCGCCTGTCCCCGACGCCAAGGAATCGCCACGTCTTCCGACTATTTCCTCTCCCCCTCCCTCCTCCTCGTCTCACCACTGCACGTGGCCGGCGAGGGCAACACCACCAGCACCTTCAGAGCGATCCGAGACCGTGCACCCAACTGGAGCCTTAGATCGGATCCAGACACCGGTCAGGTCATGCTGACCTCCCCGGACGACGCCACAACGATCAGCTACCACATGCTGGCCTCCGGCCCGGTACCCCGCTGGACCGCCGCCCACAGCGGCCCATGCCCCTGGACCGCCACCTTCTCGTGCAACACCCCTCGCGAACTGCCCCACGCGCTCTTGGCACCGCTGACACTGCTGCCCTCCCACCCCCTCACCGACACAGACCCGTTGAAGGACCTAGCCGAGGACCTCTACAACGCCGGGTGGAAGCGCACCGCCTACGGCACGCGAACCGTGTATCTCTCGGCCGACCGTCTGTGCATCCTCGCGCACACCCCCCACGAGGAGGCTGCCTGGCAGATCGCGACCCAGACACCTCGCAGTGACGGCTCCGAACGCTGGAACCTCTCGCTCAGCCACGACGCACCACCGCAGCTCGCCCGCAGCGTCATCCGCACGCTGGTGCGAGGCGAGCCCGTGATGCGCCGCCTGCGTGAGATCCCTCGCCCACTACGCCAATACGCCGTCATCGCTCCCCTCGCCGAGTTCCGCGGCCCACGTAAACCCCCCGAGCCGCCGGCGCCCCCACCAAGCCCAAGCTGATGACGCACCGGCCACCACGCGAAGCAGAGCGACTTCGACCCTGCCGCCTAAGCGCCCCCGAGGCCAGCGGCCATACCCAACCCGACGGGAGACGAGTCCCATTCACCTCTGCCCGACGCGGCGTCGCTCATGACCGAGCCGCCCGCCGAATCCCTGCTCTTCGACGTGGCGCCACCGCCCACGCCCGTCGAGCGGCTGCTCCACCTGGCCGACCAGTACACCCAGCACAACGACGCGCTCGACCTCCTCCTGCGCGCCGCCGACCCGCCAGCACCGGATGCCCACGCTGCCTCCGCGCAACGTCTGGCCAGCGACACCCAGTCCGCCATCAAGGCGATCCAGGCCGAACGGCTTTATGAAAGCGTCGAGTTGACCGAGACGGTCATGCGACTGAAGCAGCTCGCCTTCCTCGCCAGCGCCGCAGCCGACCTCAGCGTCGGAGCTGCTCGCGAGCTGACCGCGCTGGCCCCGGAAGCCGCCGTCAGCTGCGCCGTGACGCTGGCCGCCGAGACCCGGCGGCGCCGCTGGGCCACCGCCCCGGCCCCCGACGACCGGTTGAGCGCCGTTCAGCGCACAGCCCTGGCCGAGATCGCCTGCGGACATGTCGTGGCCAGCAGCTCGCTGGGCCGCGAGTTCACCCGCTCCCGCGAGCCCAAGGTGCTGATGAGCACCCTGCGCGCCTTGGAGACGAAGGGCCTGGCCGAGAGAACCGCAGGCTCGGCACATGCCGCCTACGTCGGCGGCCCGCCCCTGGACCGCGCGCGCCTCACCTCGGCAGGCATCACCGCCCTCGCCTCGGTCATCGACTCACCTCCGGCCGGGCCGAGCACCGCGCCCGGAACCACGCCCCGCCCTCTGCCTGCCACCGCGCAGGTCATCGCCCGAAGCCGCTGAACCAGCACAGGAGCCATCTCATCACCACGCCTCCACTCGACCTGAACGAAGAAGTCCGCCAACTGCGGCAGTTGGCCCGTGACTTCGAAGCCCTCAAGGCGCGCGTGCGCGACGTCTCCTACACGCCCGGCACGGACGCGCTGCATCGCATCAGCCCCCTCCTTCTCCAGACGCAGGACCTCACGGCTACCGCCCTGGCGCGCCTGACCGCGCTCGACAACAGCTCGTACAGCCACATCGCGGGCAGCCGGGGCAGCCTGGAGCTGCTGGCCTCGGTCGTCTCCTCGTCGTCGCTCGCCGGCACCGACCTGGCACACGTGGTGCTCGCCAACCCCTACGAGGGCGCGCAGGTCGCCGGCTACCCGGCCGACGACGAGGCGGTGCGCACGGCCCGGCATACAGAGGCCATCCCGAAGATGAGCGGGCACCTCGACGATGCCGTCCACCAGCTCGACCTGTGCGCGATCGGCTGCCACTACCTCGCCCACGGCATCACCGAGGACCTGGCCACCGCACAGGAGTACAAGTCGGCGGCCGTACGGCAAAAGACGGGCCCCGCGCTGAGCCCCGCCCAGTACGACGCACTCTGCGCGCTGCAGGGCGGCGGAAAGTTGTATGAAAGCTCGACACGAGGGCTGGGTGTAACCCGGGTCGCCACCAACGACGGAACCCGCGTCTCCATCGCCACCTACCGGGCTCTGGCCAGGCGCGGACTGGTCAGCGCCGACGCCAGCACCTCGCTGTATCAGGGCCAGAAGATCACCGTGACCGAGCAGGGGCGACAAGCACTGGCCCAGCCTCGCCCTCGCGCCCCATTGTCGACGGCGGCGGCCACCGTGCCGAAGGCCGCGGCAACGCAGGGAGCCCACCGGTGACCGCGTACGCGCCCGACGACCGGGTCATGGTCTCGCCGCGGTACATGGCAGGCGCCGGTGACCGGCTCGCCGACGCGATCGGTCCCCTGATCCACCTCTTCGGCTGGACCACTCAGCACGACGCCACCACCGGCCACGTCAAGATCGACAGCCCCGACGGCAGCGTGTTCTGCGACTTCGACCCCATCCACCCTCTCGGCACCTGGTGGACGATCGCCCACCACGAACCGTACTGGGAAGTGCAGTTCAGCCGGCAGACGCCCATGGAGGCCGTCGCCGCCGTGACCCAGGCACTGCCTCAGCTGCTCGGCGATACCCGTCACGCCGAGCGCATCCCGATCACGGACATGCCCCTGGAACAGATCGCGGCGCTCCACGACTGGTCCGACGAGGACGGCGTCCTGACCTCGCCCGACTGGTACTGCCAACTTATCCACACGCCCCATGAGGAAATCGTCTGGCGGGCCGAGCACGCCTACTACGAGAACCAGCCGCTGGCCACCTTCACGCGCGATGTCCCCGAGGGCCTCGTCCGGAACTTCTTCGCCCACCTGTCCACGCCCATAGCCGTGGAGCGGGCCTTCGCCGACGTCTCCCTCAGCACGCGGCACGGGCACAGTGCCCTGATCACCCCGGTCCGCGCCGCCGCGATGAACCCGCACATCGATCACGCCCTCGCTCAGCTCGACCGCCCCGGCCGGCGTCGCTGAGCGGCCCGTCAACTCCTGCCCTGGAGCCCTCCCTGTCCGAGAAGACCCTCTCCCTTGAACCCGCCGAACAGCTCCTCGCGTTGGCAGCCGACTTCACCCGCTTCAACGACGCCCACCTGCGTCACGCACTCAACGGGACAACCCCCGCCACCCTGCTGAACAGCCAGACGGAATCTGCCCAGCGCCTCGCCCGATCCGCGCTCGCCATCGTGGACACGCTCAACGCCCAGCCGATGTACCACAGCCCCGACATCCGGGCGGTGTACGCACGCGTACGCCAACTCGCCCATCTCGCGACCGATGCAGCCGACCATCTCATCGATGCCGTCGACATCCTCGACCACACCCGCGCGGGGCTGCCTGTTGAACTCGGCGACGACTTCCTGGCAGTCCTGACCGAGCAGGAGGCCCGACGAGAGGCCGGCCGACGCTTCACCCTCGTCGCCAGCCTCACCGCCCTTGGCTCCGCAGACGCTCTGGCAACCGCCGAACTCTTCGTTGCCGAACGCCGGCACCGCGGCTTCGTACCCGAGCACCAGCCGCCTGCCCTCTCCCCCGCGCAGAGCACCACACTGCGCGCGATAGCCCGCGGCGACGTCGCGATCACCCACGACAAGCCCTACCTGCGCCGCGAGGACCTCCGCGTCAGCATCAGCACCATCCGCGCCCTGGAGAGCCGCGGCCTGGTGATGCGCGAGGACTGCCCCGACTGGTTCCGCGACGAGCGCGTCCACCTCACCGCAGCCGGGCGCCGCGACCTCGCCGCCTCGTTCGGCCGACACCGCCGCACCGGTCTGACCACCACACGCCCAGCCGCGCCCCTGCCGACGGCCGCCGCCAGCCGCTCCCGCTGAACCCCGCACCCCACTTCCCGGGAGACCTCACGCCCTCCGACACCCCCACCGCGCACGACATCGCGCTCGCCCTAGCCGCCCAGGTCCACCCCGACGCCACACCCCGCGACGTCGTCGTCCACTTCACCCTGCGCCGCCTGGCCGCGCCGCGCTACGACCACAGGTCCTCCGGCGGCCCCGCGAACGGCATCGCCCAGTCACTGCATGCCCGGCTCTACGGACTCCCCGACGACCCGGGCCCGGTGCCCACCGCCCTCGACGAACTCCTCCAGTCTCTGGCCACCGCTCGCGACGCAGACCAGCAGCACGCCGTGCTGGCCCAGCTCGCCGAGCAGCTGCGCAACGCCGCCGAGATCCTCGAATGGGCTCGCAACAACGCCCACTGGCGCCAACTTCCCGCCCCTACATGGGAATGGCTGCGTACGGCCACAGACGCCGCCCGCGACCTCGCCGACGGCCTCGACGAGGTAAGTCCTGCCTTCGCTTCTCCCCGCGCCCCCACGACGGCCCCGGCCCCGCCGGCCCCCGCCGCACGCCGCGCCCCCGCTCCCCGCCGCTGACCGACCCGCCCACGGACAGCGCCCCGCCCGCCGCAAGGACACCCAATTTCCACCAACCCCGTATTCCGATCCATCTCGCTCGGCGCCGGAATTCAATCCAGTGCCATGCTCGCCCTGTCAGCCGAAGGGATTCTCCCCAAGGTCGATTACGCCATTTTTGCCGATACAGGATGGGAACCGAAGTCCGTTTATTCGCATCTCGACCGCCTGGAGCGGGAGATAGCGAAACCGGCAGGTATCCCTATCCTGCGGGTCACTTCCGGAAACATTCGCAGCGATGCACTCGACCCTGGCCACAGATTCGCCTCCATGCCGCTCTACATTCTAAATCAGGACGGCAAGGCAGGAATGACAAGAAGGCAATGCACAGGCGAATACAAGATAAAGCCGATCAAGAAGCAGGTCCGCGAACTCCTCGGCTACCCCTACCCTGCCCGCATTCCACGAGACGTGTTCGTGGAGCAGTGGGTCGGCATCTCCACCGATGAATTCCACCGCGCCAAGGACGCGGACGTGAAGTACATGCGCAACCGGCACCCGCTCATCGACATGGGCTGGTCGCGCAGCGACTGCATTCGCTATCTGTCCTCGCTCGGATTGGCGGACACGCCGAAATCGAGCTGCCTTGGCTGCCCGTTCCATGGTAACGCTCAATGGCGGCACATCCGGGACAGCTCGCCAACCGAGTGGGCGGACGTGGTGGAATTCGACGCCGCCATCCGGAAGGGAAACGCCCGCGCCAACGCCACCGGAAACCGTCTGCTGGGCGAGGCATTCCTGCACCGTTCACGCATTCCGCTGAGCGAAGCTCCGATCGACCATGTCACCGCCGCCGAATGGGCGGCGCTACAGCAAGAAGTCGGCGCCGAAGAAGACGCAGAGCAGCTGGAAGAGGGCGTTGCTGACGGGTGCTCTCCCTGGGCCTGCCGAGGGGAAATCACAGTCACGCAGGACGACTTCGGGCTGGCCACGTGATCGTGCTCGACCTGTTCGCCGGACCCGGCGGCTGGAGCCACGCACTGGCCGTGCTCGGCGTGCGGGACATCGGCCTGGAATGGGACGAGTGGGCCTGCAAGACCCGTGCCGCGCAAGGGCAGTTGACGATTCGGGCCGACGTGGCGATGTACCCGGTCTGGCCCTTCCTCGGGAAGACCACCGGGCTCATCGCCAGCCCGCCCTGCCAGGCGTGGTCGATGGCCGGCAAACGCCTCGGCCTCCTCGACCAGCCGCTCGTCCACCAAGCCGTCGCCGACCTCGCCACCGGCCGCGACACCCGCGAACAGCTGCTGGCTGACTGCCGCGACGAACGCTCACTGCTCGCCGCCGAGCCCATGCGCTACCTGCACGCCCTCAACCAGCACGGGCAACCCGAGTGGGTCGCGATGGAAGAGGTGCCCGACGTCCTGCCCCTGTGGCGCCAGTACGCCGCGATCCTGCGCAGCTGGGGGTTCTCGGTATGGACCGGGATCCTGAACGCCGCCGACTACGGGGTGCCGCAGACGCGGCGGCGGGCGATCCTGCTCGCCTCCCGCACCCGGACCGCCGAGCCGCCGCAGCCCACGCATGCCAAGGCGGCCGAGCTCGAGTCGCTGTTCGGTCCGGGCCGCGCGCAGTGGGTGTCCATGGCCGAGGCCCTCGGCTGGGGAGCCACCGACCGTCCCGTGCCGACCGTGTGCGCCGGCGGAGGACCGGGCGGCGGCCCCGAGCCCTTCCCATCGGGATCCCGTAAGACGCTCACCGACGCCCGCGATCGTGGGACTTGGAAGCCGCAAAGCGCCGTCGTCCTGCGGTCGCGACGCGAGGGTGGCGGGTGGAGCGCCCGGCACGGAACCAGAGCGAACCGGCCAGCCCACGCTCCCGCGCCCACGTTCGCCGGCGAAGCACATCGCTGGTCGTGGCCTCTGCGCAGCAACAACCAGGCGAACGCGACCGTGCGCCGATCCGACGAGCCGGCCGGGACGCTGTTCTTCGGCCACCGTGCGAACGAGTGCGTCTGGGTCGCTGAGCCCGCTCCCAGCGGCGCGAGCGGGGAGCGGCCGACGCCGGAGTCCATCCGGATCACCGCCCAGGAGGCCGGCCTCCTGCAGACCTTCCCCGCCGACTACCGCTGGGCCGGGAACAAAAGTCAGCGGTTCTCCCAGATCGGCAACGCCGTGCCACCCCGGCTCGCCGCCCACCTGCTGGCCCCGCACCTCGGCAAGACCCTCCAGCCAGACGACTTCACCCTGGCCGCCTAGATGCCTCAGCCCACCGACCCGTACGAGGACGACCTGGACGACCTGCCCCCTGCCCGGCCGGTGCACTACGCCGAGCAGTCCCTGCTCGGCGCGCTTCTCCTGGAACCCGAGCGGCTCGCCGACATCGGCGACCTGGATGCGGGCCAGTTCGGCAACCACGCTCACGGCGCCCTCTTCCAGGCCATGCTCACGGTGCCCCCACCCGACCCGGAGATCCACCGCTCGGATCCCGCCTGGCTGAACACCGTGCTCGACGCGGCGCGCCCCCATGCCCCCGGGCTAACCGCCTCCTATCTCCACACCCTCATCCAGGTCTGCCCCTGGCCCCGGCACGCGCCGACGTACGCGCGGATGATCCGATCCGATCACGCCCGGCGCACGCTGCTCATGCACGCCGAACTCCTCACCCAGACCGCCACCGACGTCACCCTGCCCAACCCCGCCGCCACCACTGTGGGACAGGCCGACATCCTCGGACAGTTCCTGGACACGCTCGCCGGACAGTTCGCCCCGCACCCCGGTTCCCTGCCGCGCACCTTGGTGCCGGGCACCCCCGCGGGGCACAGCAGCGAGGAAGCCCTCGACGAGGAACGACTCCTCCTCGCCACGGCCACTGCGCACCCGGCAGAGCTGAAGAACATGCGCTGGCTGCAGCCCGACGATTTCACGCTTCCCCTGCACGCCATGGTGTGGCAGTGCCTGACCGCCCTGGTCCAGGGCGGGGAGCCCGTGGACCCGGTCACCGTGCTCTGGGAAGCCCAGCACCGCGGGCTCCTCGCCGACGGCCTCGACCCCAGCGACGTCATCGCCCTGGTCTCCGCCCCCGTCGGCTCACCCGAATACTGGGGTGAGCGGATCCTTCAACGCGCGCTGCTGGCCCGCGCATTCGACGTCGGCACTCGAATCGCCGCCTACGCCCACGATCCGGCCAACACGCCGCACCAGCTGATCACCGGCAGCCGCCGCGCCCTAGCCGACCTCACCGCCCTGCGAACCCGCTGGCAACGCAGCACCACCCCTACGCCGCCGGCACCCCGCGCACCGCGCAGCCCGGCCCTCTCCCGCGCCGGCCCGCCACCACGAGCCACCGCAGCAGGCACACGAGCACTCCGATGACCGACCCGCTCCGGCCGGCCCCACGTCGGCCGGAGCCGTGAAACAAAGACAGATCGCCGCGCCCCGGGGCATCGTTGCTGCACGAGACCGGGCACCGACGTCGCACTCCTCACAGCCGGTCAACGACCACATGCCCGTCCCTCCACTCGGCGAGGACCTGCTCACCCTCGCTGGTGTCCTCGACGACACGGATGACGACCTCTTCGACGCTGCCGTAAAGGCCGATCCAGCCCCGCCAGGCGTGGCGGGCGGTGGTGACCGCTGACCATTCGCCTGTGACCGCCGGGCCAGCTGTCGTGAACCGGAGGATTGCGCGGTAGGTGGTCACGGCCTCTGCCCATCAGGAGGTGAGCCGGTAGGACCGGCTGCGGTGCGAGTCGTGTCGCACGATGCCCCGCTCCTCCAGTATGCGGAGGTGGTAGGCGACGGTGGAAGCGGACCGGCCGAGCGCCGCCGCGATCTCCCGAACAGTCGGCGGGTCCCCTGTCTCCACGGTCAGCCTCCGTAGGGTGCGCTCGACTCGGTACCGAGTCTCTCCCCGATCGGCGGTCATCGCGCCTCCCAGGCCCGCTGCTTCAGCACCATCCGGGCGGCCGGTGCGCTGCCGGGAATCGTGGCCCAGTAAGGGTCGGTGGCGATCTGGACGGAGAGCCGCTGGAGCCGGCGTCGGAGGACCGTCGTCTCGGAGGTGTTGTCTGCGGAGGCGAGTTGTTGGTAGATGGCGTACCAGGCGGTCTGAGCCTGGACCAAGCGCTCGGGAATCTCGTAGTGAGTCACGCCCCCAATTGCATCATGTGTTCGATTTATGGCGCAGCACTCACACGGGTGACATTGGGCGCCTGTGACCCCTGGTCACCGCCGCCGTGCTGGCCGCAGCGGTGTTCGCCGCGGCCCCGCTTCCTGCGCTGGCCCTTGGAGTGTCCGGGCCGACGAGCAGGCCGTGCTGGGGACAGGCGGGGTGCTGGCTGCGGTGTGGCGCGTGGCGCATGTGCTGCGCCGCTTCGACGCGCACCGCATGCTCGCGCTGCTGCATCGCGCCTCCAGCAGCGAGACGCGGACGCTGCTGATCAACGACATTGACCAGCGAGTTCGGACCGTCCAACTCGGCAAGCGGCCCCATCCCGTCCCCCTGGATCCCGCTTCCTGGGCGGTGCTGCAGCGGTGCCTGGCCCACCGCGAAGCGTGGCAGACCGACAACCCGCACGTGATGGTCACAAAAGGAACAAAGGCCGGGCGAAGCCCGGCCTCAACTGCCTATCTTTCCCACGTCCTTGACGACTGCGGATTCCCGCCCCGGATGATCCGCAGCACCCGACTGTGCGACTTGGTGAACACCATGGACCCCAAGCTCGTCGCCGCGGCGTTCGGCATGGACCCGCAGGCCACGTTGATCTATCTCGCCGACCACGTCGACGAGGGACGGCTCCCACTGCCGGATGGCAGCTGAAATGAGGGGAAGCCGTGCTGAAAACTCGTACAGAATTGCGAGTATGACCGTCTTTGCTTGCGCGCGATGTCAGCAGCGACTCAGTTCTGACCTCCGGGAAGTAGCGATGCCGCCGCTGGTCACCGAGGAATCGCCCGGGAGCAAGTTCCTGCCCCCACTCATGCCGATCGGGTCGTATGCGGTGAGTACGGAAACCGGCGTGCTCGTTCTTCACCCCGACGACGTCATGAGGATGACCAGATACCCCGATCGCGGGCGCCTCAACGGATGCTGTGGGCTCGACGGCCTGGACGGCCCCAACCTCGCCTGCGGCAACTGTGGAGCGGAGGTCGCGACTCAGCAGTCGGACTGCTGGTCTCAGCAACTGATCGCGCTGATACCCGACGCTGTGACCGAGATGGTCTCCCCTGCTTGAACCCGTGATGTTTCGGCAGCACCTGGCACGGGTTCGCCGGAACATGTGCGCTTTTGACGGGTGCAGGTTCGAGGTCACGATCACGGATCTTCGTTCGTAGGCGGCGTCGATCACGCGGTAGAACGCTTCGGCGGCGGCCTGGCCGGACGGCAGCATGCCGATGTCGTCCAGGATGATCAGATGGGCCCGGGTGATCTTCGCGATCGCCTTGGCGACGGAGTTGTCGACGGTCGCGCGGCCGACGTGGGCGGTGAGTGATTCGAGGCTGAACCAGGCGACTTGCATGCCCTGGTCGATGGCCTTGTGGGCCAGGGCTTCGGCGAAGTGGCTCTCGCCGAGATCCTGCCGACCGCGACAGAGCTGGAACGGCTGTGGGCGCATCGCGGCGGGACTGTAGGACAGTGGGAACGTGCGCGCGTGCCGCGGGCGCTGCGCCAGCACGTGGTGGCGCTTGAAAAGCTCATCAGCGAGTTGTGTTCCCTCACCGAGTTGCTCGCTGATCCCGACGAGCAGTGCTGATTACGGAGACCGATGCAAGGCGAAGCCTGGCACGGGCGAGGGGCACACGAGCGCGCCCCGGAACCGACGACGGGACGCAGGCCGGACCAGCCATCGACGGATGCCTACGGTGGCAGTGATCACCCGCGTGATGCCGTCGCACACTCTGACGTGCTGCCAGCGGGGCCGCCATCACCATCCCGGCGCTCGTTCAGGCCGTCGGCAGCCCCAAGGCCAGGGAATGAACAGGTCTCGGGGTCGACTTCCTCAAGGAACGCGTCGTCCGCTCCCTGCGCCAGGGAATGAACAGCCCCAGAGGGCGCTACGGTCTCAAGCCTCGCGGACGAAGGTCGCCTTGACGAGTACGAGGCCGCCGGTCTCCAGACCTGCGCAGCGAGGCGCTCCTCGCCAGCCCGAGGTCTGACGACTTCGAGGCAGTGCGGACCGCGTACCGCACGTGCCGGCAAGGCTGCGCAGGCGCGGGCCTCGCCGTCGACAACGGTGGTCGAGAGCCACCGGTGGAAGTCGGCGAGCGCGTGCTCCGCAGCCGGTCGAGCCACGCTCGTCGGGCGGAGCCCCACATTAATTCATTCAATATGACATTCAGATGCCAACTGCACTCTTTCGGGGTCTGTGGCCCCGAACCGGCCCTCGATAGCGTTTGCATAGAGGTCGCCGTGCAATCCCATATGGGAATTGCTTTGGTCAGCGGAGGGCCAGCTGGCGACAAGTCCAGGAAGGGAGCATGCACTCTCATGGTGCCCAAGAACGGCGTTGCAGCTCGTGAGATCTCTGGTGTGACATGGCAGAAGGCCAGCGCGAGCGTCGGGGCGGGTAACTGCGTCGAAGTCGCCGGGCTCCCTGACGGGGAGGTGGCGATCCGCAACTCCCGGTTCCCAGGCGGGCCGGCGCTCGTTTTCACGTCGGCGGAATTGGCTGCCTTCATCGATGGGGCCAAGGGTTCGGAATTCGACCACCTGACGGGACGGGGGTTGTGACCGAACGCTGATGGTCAGGCCATAGCTTGCGGCGGCGGGCATATGCCCGACATGCTGGGGACGTCCTCTGCCCCTTTGCTGTTCCGGAGTTCATATGTCCGTCGCCCAGCCTTTAGAGCCGGATGGCGACCCGGCCGTCCTTCGCATGCCGTCGCCGGACAACAACACGGCTGCGGGCGAAATGCTCGGTGAGGAGCTCCGTCGTCATCGGGAGCTGCGCGGTCTGACCTTGAAGGATGTTGCACCCATTATCCGAGGTTCGACGTCGAAGGTGAGTCGCCTGGAGCGCGGAGAGAGCCCGCCGAAGCCTCGCGATGTCTACGACCTTGCCCGGCACTACAGACTGTCCGACTCGCAGATGCGGGTGGTGGAGCAGCTCCTCGCGCAGACGAACAACCAAGAGTGGTATGAGCAGTTCGCGGATGTCACGCCCGATTACCTCCGTCGGTTAATCCGGCTGGAGGGGCGAGCTGACTGGATCACGATCTTCGAGAACCAGGTGGTCCCCGGGCTGCTGCAGACTCGCGCATACGCCGAAGCGATGGTGCGGCTGGTCCGGCCTGATGCTCCCGACGACGATGTCATGCGCATCGTCATGCTGCGTCTGCGCAGACAGTTCATCCTGGAACAAGGACGGCGGCTTACGCTCCTGTTGGACGAGACCGTACTCGATCGGTGTCGCGGCGGCGCGAAGGTCATGCATGAGCAGATGGAGCACCTGGTCAAGGCTGCCCAATCCCACAAGGTCAACATCCGCCTCTTGAACAAGGACCGCGTACTGTCTCCTTACCCCTTCACGCTGCTCAAATTCCCTACGGGTGGGCCGTCCGAGCTGGCGTATGTGGAGCATGTGAACAGCGCCACCTACGCCACGCAGAGGAAGGCACTTGACGGTTACCACAAGTGGCTGGCCCTGATGCATGCCGCGGCAGATAGCAGGGAGTCCAGCCTGGAGAAGCTGCAGGCAGCCGTAGAGCGGTACGCGCAGCAAGCCCGCGTTGACGGCTGAGCGGCGCATGCGCTGCTCTACGGCGTGCCTCCCCTAGACGCGGGCGACGCCCCCCCATTCGACACAGTCCTTGGGTCGAAGATTCAGCGGCGGTGGCGGGGTGTCCGGTCGCCAGTCGACGACGTCCACCAGGCCCGGGGGTTCGATCTCCATGCCCTTGAAGTAGCAGCGTACTTCGCGACTCTGGCGGACCCTTCCCCAGTTGTTGTTGGTGGCCTCGGCCATCAGCGCCGTTACCTTCTCTCGTACGACAGGGTCGTCGCTGACGAGTTGGCAGACAACCATGTAGCTGCCGGCCGGAAGGCTAGTAGCTACTCGCTTGACCAGCGCGGCCGGGTCGCGTTCGTCGTCCGTGTCACGGAGGCAGTGCAGGACCGAGACGAAGAGGGCTGCGATCGGCTGCGTCCAGTCGAAAAAGTCAGCGGTGGCTTCCAGGATCTTCGCCGTATCACGTACGTCCTGGTCGACGACCATGACGTTGCTGTTCTCATGCAGGGTCGTCCGAGCGTGGGCGAGAACCATCGGGTCGTTGTCGATGTAGGCGACCTTCGCGTTCGGGTTCGCTCGCTGCGCGACCTCGTGGACGTTGTCCCGAGTGGGCAGGCCCGAGCCATGTTCAAGGAACTGAATCACTTCGAATTCATCGACGAGGATGCGTACAACACGCCTGAGAAAGGCGCGACTCGCGCGGACCAGCTGCTGGATCGTAGGAGCGATCCCAAGCAGCTTGACGCATGCGTCGCGGTCCGGCTGAAAATTCTCGGAGCCCCCTAACAGCCAGTCGTACATACGGGCGACACTGGGGGTGTTCATGTCGATAGAGCGAGATTGGGATTTCTCCCCGTGGGCCATGCGCGCTCCTTGGGCCTTGGATGAAGGCCAGACGTCCCGACGGAAGGGCTCATCGTACGGGCCTATGGCACACACGCCAATCGCTCAATCGAGCGGCAGGTAAGTGGAGTTGCTGCCGGTGCGTGGTGAAGAATTACAGGAGCGTATGCCGTGCCACGGTTGCCTGCCCGGGCGGAGTGGATGTCCAGTGGGAGACGCACGCAGGCATGGCTTGTAGGCTCCGTTCAGCTGCCCTCAGCAGTGCCCGCACGGTGCAATCGTCTACGCCCATGAGAGCCGCCACCTCGGCCACGGGCAGCCCCAACCGGATATGCAGGAGGACCACATCCGCCTGCGAATCCTCCAGCAGACAGTGAAAGCGCCAGGTCTGGCCCGGCCGGCAGCGGGCTCGGACGCCAGCTTCCCGCCGCAACAGGAACCAGGCCCGCGCCGCGGGGCAATCACTGCGCAGAGCTGCTGGCCAGCCGGTGGACAGTGCCTCGAAGACGGCATCCACGCACTGGTTGGCCCGGTTCCAGTCCTCGGTCCTCACAGAGGCGTAGCGCAGGTATATGTCGTGGTGAAGTTGGCGGAATGCCGTGTACGCCAGGCGGAAACCGGTCGGTCGACAGCGCGCTGTCATTGCGGGGAGCTGAGATCGAAGACGAGTCGTGGTCATGACGCCCCGCCCCCTTCCTGTCGCCCGTCGCCAGCGTCTTGGCACGCTGCCCACAGTCGGCGGAAGTCATCGTGGTTCGTCCCCAACTGGTCCAGGATGCTGGCGAGCAGCGCCCAGTGCGGGACTACGCGCCCGGCGAAGACGAGGGCAAGCTCCTCCTGGTCGGCGTCGACTCGCGCACTCAGCGTCGAGATCTCCGGGCCGCCGGCCGCCAGATGGGCCCCTCGCAGAGCAGCCGCGAGCGTACGGGAGTTCTGTAAGGAGGCCGTTGTCGTCGGTCGTCCCCAGGCGCGCTCCCACAGCAGCCGCAGGTCGACGGGGTCGCCTTTCATCAGATCGGACAGCACGTAGATCACCGGCCACGGCACCACGTGCGCTCCCTGCAGCGCCAGGTTCACGACCGCCGGCGGCAGGCCAGCCTGCTCAGCGACCATTTCGTCGCTACCGCCACAGCGCAGAAGCAGCGTCCTGAGCGCTTTCCCAAGCGCCTCAGCAGCTCGGCGGTTGCCCGCACCGGCCGGCTGCAGCGCCATGTCGAAGAATGGGGCGACGGCCTCCCCTTTCCTGCCATGCCGAGCCCGTAACCGTGTCTGGGTACTGCGCGAGGCAAGGAGCGCGGCGGCCTTGACTCCGCCCCATCGCGCCCGCGCCGCCGCCTCGCTCATCGTCGCCGCCGCGGCGACCTCCGGCCAACTGGCGCCTTCGGCGCGAGCCTCGTTGACGGCCGCGGCTGCAAGGCACAGGGCGTCCTCCCCCACCTGTGCAGCCAGCTTCAACAACGCGGCGAGCGGAACAGAGTCACCTTCACAGGCCAGTACCTCATGGGCCCGTGCGACAAGGTCGACAGCGATCGACCGCCGTACCGTGCGGTCAACCCCCGATACCTGACGTTCACGGTCCCGTTTCCGCTGCGCCCGGCGCCGACAGGTCGGATCACAGTAATCTCGTCGACGCCCACGAGGACTGTCCTCCGTGATCATCTTTCCGCAATACGCGCAGCCCATCGGATGCGGCGGCTCGAACATCAAAAATCCCTTCGCCGGTCCCGTGCGGTGACTTCACCGCACGGGACCTGTGGCAGTGGCTCCACGCAGGCATTACCGCAAGGCAATGCCCACCCTCCGGGCGATCAAGCCGACCGCACGCGCACGTACCGCACGCCGCTGCGGCGGGACGCCACCAGCAACAGGCCGAGCACACGCACACCAAGCGGCCAGATCGCCGAGCCTCCCACGATCACGGGCCAGCGGTCGTGGAGAGCCACGACGGTCACCACGAGGACGAGCACCACCACCAGCAGGCTGGAACAGAGGTGAACTTCCCACTGATCAAGGGAACGGGTTTCGCCACTCCAAGGGGAAGGGATAATCCCCTTACGAGAGGCCGGGGGCTCCATCGCCGATCCCCGGCTCTTGTTGATAGGCATGACCAAATACCTCTCATGGTTATTGACGGCCTGTCAGGTGGCCTTGGGTCGCACCCCGAGGCCACCACACACAGCCGGCCATCACTTGACTGCGCGCAGTGACTGAACACTATCGTCACATTGAGCCACCCTTCGCAGTCCTTTCCTTATAACTCCGTCGGTCGTCCCACCACGGGAACCCATCTCAGATGCAATGCGGCGCATAATCACCGATGTCGCGTGCCACACGACAGTTGATGACCTACTTGACACCGGAACGAGGAGCCAATCCGCGCATCTCCTTCCATGAAAAGTGCGCTGCCTGATCGCTCTTGATAAATCAGCAGGTCAATGGTTGTGCGGACCTCGCTCAACTGCATTCTCTAAGCGGAAGTATGGCGTCCGCGTCAAAGGCGCATGCATATGGGAATTGGAGCAAATCACGAAAGCGAATCCTGGAACGCGTGGGAATCAGACCTCCGTCGACACTCCCAGAAAGGCGAGGTCGCACACCAGTAGCGGTGTCGCTGACCAGGTGCCCGCGTCCATGGACCACGTTTGCCCGCAAAGTGGAGTATCGCCTTCCCGTTAGCCGCACGCGAAACATTCAAGGTGATCCATCCATCATTTCGAATTTTTGATCGCTGGTGAAATGGCCGATCCCAGGCACCCGTTGTCTCGACCGCCATACGCTGCGTCAGGCACTCCGAACGCCTGCCCCAAGCAATCGACACCGCCTTCCCCCGCCATTCGCGCCCAAGCCCGACATCCTCGCCCGCTACAACGACGTCTTCTCCAGGCACATCACTCTCCGTTGGTACCCCTCCAAGGACCGATGAAGACGGCCTCGCCGAGCCGTCGGTGGACGTCGGCGTGCTGTTGGTACCCCTCCAAGGGGCGATGAGGACCGGACAGCCCGTACACCATCGACTCGCCCGACATGAGGTTGGTACCCCTCCAAGGAGCGATGAGGGCCGTGGGGACGAGGACCCCGTGCCCGCCGCCGCGGAGGGGTTGGTACCCCTCCCAGGGGCGATGAGGGCCCGGCGGCACGGTCGTCACCATCACCGGCACCGGACTGTTGGTACCCCTCCGAGGGCGATGAGGACGATCCAGGCCCGTCCGTCGCCTCTGGCATCTCGCCGTTGGTACCCCCCGAGGGGCGATGAGGACCCGGCGACCGCTCACCGCCCAGCTCTGAGTAGGGAGTTGGTGTCCCTCGCCGGGTCGGCGAGGACAAGGGGACCACACGATGACCGCCGCCGAACAACACCGTTGGTACCCCTGGCAGCGTCGATGAGGACCTGGTAGCCGATGCGCAGACGCAGTGCCTGCAATGGCGTTGGTACCCCACCGAGGGGCGATGAGGACTGGGCTGAGCCCGGCGCGATGACCGCCTGGAGACGACGTTGGTACCCCTCCGAGGGGAGATGAGGACACGCTGACCTGCGCCAGGATGCTGCTGGAGGCTCCGTGTTGGTCCCCTCCGAGGGGAGATGAGGGCCGAGCGGGGAGAAGATGTCGCCGAGCTGCTGGCACTGGTTGGTAGCCCTCCGAGGGGAGATGAGGGCTCCCGCTGTGCGTCGGCGACCCAGGCCCGCGTCTCGGGTTGGTACCCCTCCGAGGGGAGATGAGGGCCGAGCGGGGAGAAGATGTCGCCGAGCTGCTGGCACTGGTTGGTAGCCCTCCGAGGGGAGATGAGGGCTCCCGCTGTGCGTCGGCGACCCAGGCCCGCGTCTCGGGTTGGTACCCCTCCGAGGGGAGATGAGGGCCGGTGCGGCTGCGGGCGCAGGAACCGTGACCACCAAGTTGGTACTCCTCCGAGGGG
>NZ_JBNHIN010000021.1:133065-138940 GCF_050054615.1 Streptomyces sp. YGL11-2 | reverse complement strand
CCGCGGAATTCGCCCCCACCCCACACCATCAGGCGACCACAGAACGACTCAAAGGCTCACGAACCGCCCACTTAGAGCCGTAGATGTGGAAGTAGGGCACGACTACTCGCTACTGGGGACCCTCCACATCCTTCCGGCTGGACACCGCAGCCCGCGCGATCACCGACAAGGTCAGCTCCCGCTCCTCGTCAACGACGAGCCACCCTTTCTCCAGAAGCGATCGCAACAGCTGACGGACCTCGTCCCCCAGCTCCTCCGCCAGGTCGTCATCCGTGAGAGAGCGACCAGCCCGGAGAAGGGACGCCACGCGGAGCACGAGCGCTTCTTCCTCCGCGGTGATGTTGAACTCCATGTGCGTCACTCATCCGGACGTTGCTCGCGCAGCTCCCGAATCGCACGGCGCCGCGCAAGCCGGTGCGTACGCCGGATCTGCGCCTCTTGAAAGCGCCGCTTGTCGCGCTCCGACTCCGGGAGCACTGGGGGGACTGTGCGCGGCTTCCCCTCCTCGTCGACCGCTGCGAACACGAGATAGGCCGAACCAACCTGCTGCGCCGGCGTCGACTCGTTCCAGCGCTCCGCCGTGACTCGCACGCCTATCTCCATGGACGTCCGGCCCGTCCAATTGCACTGAGCCTCGACGTGGACAAGATCGCCCACACGGACCGGGGAGAGAAACGCCATTTCGTCCATGGACGCCGTCACCGCCGGGCCACCGGAGTGCCGACCAGCGACCGCGCCCGCCGCGTCGTCGACGAGCTTCATGATCACGCCGCCGTGTACCGACCCGAGCAGGTTGGTGTCATTCGCCGTCATGATGTGCGACAGCGTGGTGCGTGACGCCGATGTCGGCTTGCCGGGAAGGTCGTCCGCTGCCGACGTGGGGCCCTGATCGTTCATATCTCCAGCCTATGCGGGCGGCCCCGACACCATGCTCTGACGATGCGGGGGCCGCCCTGTAGGTCCCTCGTCGCGCGTTTCTGCTGGTCGGCGGGTTTATGTCTTAGAGGACTAACTGTGGACGAGGTCGCCGACCCGGACCGGTTCGAGGAACGCCATCTCGTCCATCGACGCGGTCACCGCGGGGCCGCCGGAGTGGCGGCCGGCCACCGCGCCCGCCGCGTCGTCGACCAGTTTCATGATCACGCCGCCGTGCACCGTCCCGAGGAGGTTGGTGTCGGCCGCGGTCATGATGTGCGACAGCGTGGTGCGGGAGACGGAGGTGGGCTTGCCCGCGAGGCCGCCCTCCGGGCTGTTGGTGACGAGGTCGGTCATGCAGACCAGCGTAAGCGGGTGCCGTACGGGACCGTACGGGGCGGCCCCGGCACGGCCCGCGGCCGGGCGTGAGATGGCTCGCACCCGAGCTGTGACGCTCCTCTCCCCCGCCCGCCGGAAACCATCCGGAATGGCTTCTTCCGGTGGCCCCGCCGGAATGGTCAGCCCCCTTGCGGTATGGGCCGGTAGGGCTCCGTCGCTTTGCATCAGCTCTGCAACAGCCCTGGCCCGATCCCGCACCCGCCCTATGGAGCACCCCCTCCCGGCGTGCACACTTCCCCGTATGAATGAGTGGCCCCAAGGACGGTCCGGCGACCAGAGCGGCAACCGGTACGGACGCGGCAGCGGCGCGGAGCCGGAGGGAGCGCGCGCCATGCCCCAGGTACGGCGCGACGCGGACTCCGGCTACCCGCGGCGCGAGCCCCCGCTGCCGCACTCGATGTCCCCGCGCCGCGGCGCGGGCGTACCGCCGCAGCAGTCCCAGGGCTACGACGCCTACGAGAACGGCTACGACAGCGGCTACAACACCGGGCAGGTCTACGGCGGCGGCCGGGGCCGCGGCGACGACGGCTACGGTGACGACGGCTACGGCGGCGACGGGTACGGCGGCCGGCCGCGCCCCCGCTGGGGCCGCCGCATCAAGTGGACCCTGCTGACCCTGGTCGTGGTGCTGCTCGTCGCCTCGGTCGGCACGTATATATGGGCCAACGGCAAGCTGCGCCGCGAGGTGGACCTGAGCAAGGTCATCGACCGGCCCGCCGCCGGCAGCGGCACCAACTACCTGATCGTCGGCACGGACAGCCGCGAGGGCATGACCGACGACCTGAAGCAGAAGCTGCACACCGGCGGCCCCACCGACGGCGGGCGCACCGACTCGATGCTGATCCTGCACGACGGCAGCAACGGCCCCACGCTGGTCTCCCTGCCGCGTGACTCCAACGTCGAGATCCCCTCGTACGTCGGCTCGACCTCCGGCAAGAGGTTCCCGGGCACCGGGAAGCACACCAAGCTCAACGCGACCTACGCCATGGACGGCCCGGACCTGCTGGTCCGCACGATCGAGTACAACACCCACCTGCACATCGACCACTACGTCGAGATCGGCTTCGCCGGCTTCGCCAACATCGTCGACGCGCTCGGCGGCGTCCAGATGGACATCCCCCAGGCGTTCAAGGACAAGGACTCCGGCGCCGACTTCAAGGCCGGCACGCAGACCCTGAACGGCGCGCAGGCGCTCGCCTTCGTCCGGACCCGGCACGCCTTCGCCACCCAGGACCTGCAGCGCACCAAGAACCAGCAGAAGTTCCTGGCCACCATCGCGAAGCAGGCCGCCACCCCGGGCACCGTCCTCAACCCCTTCAAGCTCTACCCGGTGCTGGGCGCGGGGCTGGACACGCTGAAGGTGGACAAGGACATGAACCTGTGGGAGCTGGGCCAGATGTTCTTCGCGATGAAGGGCGTCACCAGCGGCGACGGCAAGTCGATGAACATGCCGGTCTCCGGCAGCGTCGGCGGGAACCTCGTCTGGGACCAGACCAAGCTCAAGCAGCTCGTCCAGCAGCTGAACAACGACGAGCCGGTCACCGTCACCAGCAACAACTGACCCCGGCACGGCACACGAAAGGCCCCGGACCGCATGCGGTCCGGGGCCTTCGCCGTGCGCGGCCGGCCGTTACGGCAGGTTGCGGGCCATCACGATCCGCTGCACCTGGTTCGTGCCCTCGTAGATCTGCGTGATCTTGGCGTCCCGCATCATCCGCTCGACCGGGTAGTCGCGGGTGTAGCCGTAGCCGCCGAGCAGCTGGACGGCGTCCGTGGTGATCTCCATGGCGGCGTCCGAGGCGTAGCACTTGGCGGCGGCGCCGAAGAACGTCAGGTCCTCGCCCTTGCCGCCGGCCGAGATCCGCTCGGAGCGGGCCGCCGCGGCGTAGGTCAGCTGGCGGGCCGCCTCCAGCTTCATGGCCATGTCGGCGAGCATGAACTGGACGCCCTGGAAGTCGCCGATCGGCTTGCCGAACTGCTTGCGCTCCTGGACGTACCCCTTGGCGTAGTCGAGCGCGCCCTGGGCGATGCCGAGGGCCTGGGCCGCGATGGTGATGCGGGTGTGGTCCAGGGTCTTCATCGCGGTGGCGAAGCCGGTGCCCTCGGCGCCGATCATGCGGTCGGCGGGGATCCGGACGTTGTCGAGGTAGACCTCGCGGGTCGGGGAACCCTTGATGCCGAGCTTCTTCTCCGGCGCGCCGAAGGAGACGCCCTCGTCGCCCTTCTCGACGACGAAGGCCGATATTCCCTTGGAGCGCTTCTCCGGGTCGGTGACGGCCATGACCGTGTAGTACTCGCTGACGCCCGCGTTGGTGATCCACCGCTTGACGCCGTTGAGGACGTAGAAGTCCCCGTCCCGCACCGCCTTGGTCTTCATCCCCGCCGCGTCGGAACCGGCGTCCGGCTCGCTCAGGCAGTACGAGAACATCGCGTCGCCCTTGGCGAGCGGCGCCAGGTACTTCTTCTTGATCTCCTCGCCGCCGGAGAGGATCACCGGGAGCGAGCCGAGCTTGTTGACGGCCGGGATGAGGGAGGAGGAGCCGCAGACCCGGGCGACCTCCTCGATGACGATCACGGTCGCCAGCGCGTCGGCCCCGGCACCGCCGTACGCCTCGGGTACGTGGACGGCGTGCAGGTCGTTGGCGACCAGCGCGTCCAGCGCCTCCTGGGGGAAGCGGGCCTCCTCGTCGACCGCGGCGGCGAACGGCGCGATCTTCGCCTCGGCGAGCGAGCGCACCGACTCGCGGAGCATGTCGTGCTCCTCGGACGGCCGGTACAGATCGAAATCAGCGGTTCCCGCCAAGGTTTCTCACTCCCCTGTGAGGTGCCGGCAGTGCTAACTACCGTTAAGTAACCCTTACAGACACAGGATTCTAGGCGCCGATCCCCGCCACGGGTACGTGAGGTTGCCGACAGTCACCCCAGGGGCGACGCACACGACCGGACTGGGCCGTTCCCTGCCCGACTATGCTCGGTCAGCGCCGTTTTTCCGCAGACGTCTGGAGCCCCCCGCATGGCCCTCAAGATCACCGTGATCGGCACCGGCTACCTCGGTGCCACCCACGCCGCCGCGATGGCCGAGCTGGGTTACGAGGTGCTCGGGCTGGACGTGCTGCCGGAGAAGATCGAGATGCTCCGCCGGGGCGAGGTCCCGATGTACGAGCCCGGTCTGGAGGAACTGCTGCGCCGCCACGTCGCCGGAATCGAGGGCTCCACCGGCCGGCTGCGCTTCACCACCTCCTACGAGGAGGTCGGCGCGTTCGGCGACGTCCACTTCGTGTGCGTGAACACCCCGCAGAAGCACGGCGAGTACGCCTGCGACATGTCCTACGTCGACTCCGCCTTCGACGCACTGGCACCGCATCTGACCCGGCCCGCGCTGGTGGTCGGCAAGTCGACGGTACCGGTGGGCAGCGCGGCCCGGCTCGCCGAGCGGCTGGCGGCCAACGCCCCGGCCGGCGCGGACGCCGAGCTGGCGTGGAACCCGGAGTTCCTGCGCGAGGGTTTCGCCGTCCAGGACACCCTGCACCCGGACCGCATCGTGGTCGGCGTCACGAGCGAGCGGGCCGAGGCGCTGCTGCGCGAGGTGTACACGACGCCGGTCGCCGAGGGCGCGCCGTTCGTCGTCACGGACTACCCGACCGCCGAACTCGTCAAGACCTCCGCCAACTCCTTCCTGGCGACCAAGATCTCGTTCATCAACGCCATGGCCGAGGTGTGCGAGGCGGCCGACGCCGACGTGGTGAAGCTGGCCGAGGCGATCGGCTACGACGAGCGGATCGGCAAGAAGTTCCTGCGGGCCGGCATCGGCTTCGGCGGCGGCTGCCTCCCCAAGGACCTGCGGGCCTTCATGGCGCGCGCCGGCGAGCTGGGCGTGGACCAGGCGCTGACGTTCCTGCGCGAGATCGACTCGATCAACATGCGGCGCCGCGGCCACATGGTCGAGATGGCCCGCGACGCGGTGGGCGGCGGCTTCCTCGGCAAGCGGGTCGCCGTCCTCGGCGCGACCTTCAAGCCGGACTCGGACGACGTCCGCGACTCCCCCGCGCTCAACGTCGCCGGCCAGATCCACCTCCAGGGCGGCCAGGTCACCGTCTACGACCCCAAGGGCATGGCGAACGCGAAGAGGCTCTTCCCGACCCTCGGCTACGCGACGAGCGCACTGGAGGCGGTGCACGGTGCGCATGTCGTGCTGCACCTGACGGAGTGGCGCGAGTTCCGCGAACTGGACCCGGCACAGCTGGCCGAGGTCGCCGGCGAACGCCGCATCCTCGACGGCCGCAACGCGCTTGACGCTGCGCTGTGGCGTAAGGCGGGGTGGGTGTTTCGGGCGATGGGGCGGCCGTCCGCCTAGCCGCTGCGCTTTGCCTGCTGCCCACGTTGTCGGCTTTCTCGCCGTTCCGCTGCGCTTTGCCTCGCCCAACGTTGTCGGCTGTCCCGCCGTTTCGCCTGCGGCGGGCGGGTCCGCTGCGCGGGGCTGTCGGGGTGCGGTGACGGTCCTGCGGGGCAGGGTGTCCGGACTGCTTCGCTTTACGTCCGGACACCCTGCCCCTCCGGCCCG
>NZ_JBNHIN010000021.1:57410-132975 GCF_050054615.1 Streptomyces sp. YGL11-2 | reverse complement strand
CCTCCCCCTCCGGCCCGCCCCCTCCCGTGAGTGGGTGGAAAAAGACGGATAGGGCGCGCGTGAGGGGGACCGTGCGGGTTCATGGGTGGAGGGAAACCGTCAGCGGACCACTCGGGCCAGCCCCCAGCCACCGTTTCTTCCCTCCCCCCACGGGAGGGGGCGGGCCGGAGGGGGTGGTGTGCAGGACGTAAAGCGAAGCAGTCCTGCATGCCGCCCCCGGAGGACCGCCACCGCACCCGAAAGCCCCGCGCAGCGGACAACACCCCGCGCCGAAGGCGCAACAAAGAGCAACCCGCACGGCGGGAAAGCCGAACACGTGGGGCGGGCCCCATCCGCTCAGATGGTCACGTTGGAAGGCCCGCGCAGCTTCCGTTCCTCGTGGGAGACGTCCTCCGCCGCGCGGAGTGCGCGGACCGCGTTCTGCCAGGTCAGCTTGGCCAGGTCGGCCGCCGACCACTTACGGTCCAGGAGTTCGGCGATGAGATTCGGGTAGCTCGCGACGTCGGCCAGGTCGGCGGGGGTGAAGGCGGTGCCGTCGAAGTCGCCGCCGATGCCGATGTGGTCGATGCCGGCGACCTCTCGCATGTGGTCGAGGTGGTCGGCGACGGTGGCCGCGGTGGCCGTCGGCCGCGGGTTGGCGGCCTCGAAGGCGCGCTGGACCGCCATGCCCGCCTCGGTGGTGTCGAGGTGGTGCAGGCCGTGCGCGCGCATGTTCTCGTCGGCGCGCAGCGTCCACGCGACGGCGGCGGGCAGCACGAACTTCGGGACGAAGGTGGCCATCGCGACGCCGCCGTTGGCGGGCAGTTGGGCCAGGACGTCGTCGGGGATGTTGCGCGGGTGGTCGCAGACGGCGCGGGCGGAGGAGTGCGAGAAGATCACCGGCGCGGTGCTGACGCGGAGCGCGTCGCGCATGGTGTCCGGGGAGACGTGCGAGAGGTCGACGAGCATCCCGCAGCGGTTCATCTCGCGGACGACCTCTTCGCCGAACGCCGACAGGCCGTGGTGGCGCGGTGCGTCGGTCGCCGAGTCCGCCCAGTCGTTGTTGTCGTTGTGGGTCAGCGTCATGTAGCGGACGCCGAGGTCGTGGAACGCGCGCAGGGTGGCGAGCGAGTTGTTGATGGAGTGGCCGCCCTCGGCGCCCATGAGGGAGGCGATGCGGCCCTGGGCGCGCGCGGCCTCCATGTCGTCGGCGGTCCGCGCCGGCGCCAGGTCGGCGGCGTAGCGGTCGGTCAACTGCCGTACCGCGTCGATCTGTTCGAGGGTGGCGCTGACGGCGTGGTCGCCGGCGTAGTCGGAGCGGACGTACACCGACCAGAACTGCGCGCCGACCCCGCCGGCCCGCAGCCGCGGGATGTCGGTGTGCAGGCTGGCGCTCTGGTCGGTGGCGACATCGCGCCGGTCGAGGTCGTAGCGGACCTGTTCGCGCAGGGCCCAGGGGAGGTCGTTGTGGCCGTCGACGACCGGCCACTCGGCCAGCAGTTCCCGGGCGGCGTCCCGGGTGGCCGTCACTTCTTGCCCCCGAAGCCGAAGCCGGCGGTGTTCGCGACCTTGTTGCGCAGCCGCTTGCCCTTCTCGGTGGCCTGGTCGTTCAGCTCCTGCTGGAAGTCCCGCATACGGGAGAGGAGTTCGGGGTCGTGGGCGCCGAGGATACGGGCCGCGAGCAGTCCGGCGTTGCGGGCGCCGCCGACCGAGACGGTGGCGACCGGCACACCGGCCGGCATCTGCACGATGGAGAGGAGGGAGTCCATGCCGTCGAGGTACTTGAGCGGGACGGGGACGCCGATGACCGGCAGCGGGGTGACGGAGGCGAGCATGCCGGGGAGGTGGGCGGCCCCGCCGGCGCCGGCGATGATCGCCTTGAGGCCGCGGCCGGCCGCCTCCTCGCCGTACGTGATCATCTCGTGCGGCATACGGTGCGCCGAGACCACGTCGACCTCGTAGCGGATCTCGAACTCGTCGAGGGCCTGGGCGGCGGCCTCCATGACAGGCCAGTCGGAGTCGGAGCCCATGACGATGCCGACGACGGGGAGATCAGAGGGGCGCGCGCCAGCGCTCGTTGAGGGACGGTGGCCGGGCGACGGGTGGGCGGTCATTCTGTGATTGTTCCTCGCAGGTAGCCGGCGGCGTGTGCGGCGCGCTCGCGCACGTCAGCCAGGTCGTCGCCGTAAGTGTTGACGTGGCCGACCTTGCGGCCCGGCTTCACGTCCTTTCCGTACATGTGAATCTTCAACTGCGGGTCGCGTGCCATGCAATGCAGGTACGCGGAGTACATGTCGGGATAGTCGCCGCCGAGGACGTTGGCCATCACCGTCCAGGGGGCGCGCGGGCGGGGGTCGCCGAGCGGGAGGTCGAGGACGGCGCGGACGTGGTTGGCGAACTGCGAGGTGATCGCGCCGTCCTGGGTCCAGTGACCGGAATTGTGCGGGCGCATCGCGAGTTCGTTGACGAGGACGGCGGGTGCGCCGTCGGCGTCGCGGACCTCGAACAGCTCGACCGCGAGGTGCCCGACGACGCCCAGTTCGTCGGCGATCCGCAGCGCGAGCTGCTGGGCGTGCGTGGAGAGTTCGTCGGAGAGGCCGGGCGCCGGGGCGATGACGGTGTCGCAGACGCCGTCGACCTGGATGGACTCGACGACCGGATAGGCGACGGCCTGGCCGTGCGGCGAGCGGACGACGTTGGCGGCCAGTTCCCGGACGAAGGGGACCTTCTCCTCCGCCAGGACGGGCACGCCGGCGAGGAACGGCTCGGCCGCCTCCTTGGAGGATCGTACGACCCAGACTCCCTTGCCGTCATAGCCCCCGCGGACGGTCTTGAGGACCACGGGAAACCCCTCGCCCTCGGCCGCGAAGCGCTCGACGTCGGCGGGGTCGGCCACGATGCGGTGGCGCGGGCAGGGCACGCCGATGGCGTCCAGTTCGGCGCGCATCACGCCCTTGTCCTGGGCGTGCACCAGCGCGTCGGGGCCGGGCCGTACGGGAATGCCGTCGGCCTCCAACGCCCGCAAGTGCTCGGTGGGTACGTGCTCGTGATCGAAGGTGATCACGTCACAGCCCTGCGCGAAGGCGCGCAGCGTGTCCAGGTCGCGGTAGTCGCCGATGACGACCTCGCTGACCACCTGGGCCGCCGAGTCCTGCGGGGTGTCGCTGAGGAGCTTGAATCTGATGCCGAGGGGGATACCCGCCTCGTGGGTCATACGGGCGAGCTGACCGCCGCCGACCATGCCGACTACCGGGAACGTCACGCCCCCAGGGTAGCCGCACGGCAGAGCCGCCCCGACTCCGGGCTTGGAGGATCCTCTGAGCGCAGACGTTCGAAGATCGCCGGCCATTCGCCGTTGCGGACCCGCGACGGCGGACCGGACCGGCTCGGAGCGAGGACGGGTGCCGGGCCGCTGCCCGGCGGAGGGGGATGCCGGATGGAGAACGGTGACATAGCGCGGGACTCCCGGCCGCTGGTGATCGCGATGGCGGTCGTCGCGCTGCTGATCGCCCTGTATTCCGTGGTCAGCCAGCTGTCCGGGCCGGCGGTCTACCGCCCCGGCGACAGCGATATCTCGGTCTCCGCCGGCGACCGCTTCACCATCGCGGTCCCGGACGACCCCGACGACGGCTACCACTGGATCATCGCCGCCCCCCGTCCGGATCCGGCCGTTCTGGAGGCCACCGGCGAGCACACCGACCCGGACGCGGAACCGGGCCATCCGGCGTCCGGCGCCGGCGGCACCCGCGAGCTCGGCTTCCGCGCCGTGCGCGCGGGGCGTACCGACCTGCGGCTGCTCCACTGCCGGCGCTGCGCCACCGGCGCGGTGGACGAGCCGGGCGCCCGTACGGTGAACTTCCGTGTGACGGTGGACTGACGGCCCCCGGCACCACGGTCCGCCGGGCCTGGTTAGAGTGAGGGTGCGTACCGGGCCGCCGGCCACACACCGCCCACGACAGGGAGCTGGACGATCACCATGAGTGAACGGAGCCCACTGCGATCGAGGCTGGCAGCGCTCGTCCAGGAGGTCGTGAAGTTCGGCGCCGTCGGCGGCGCCGGGGTCGTGGTGAACTTCGCGGTCTTCAACGTCGTCCGGCATCTGACCGAGATCCCCGTCGTCCGGGCGAGCATCGTCGCGACGGTGGTGGCCACCGCCACCAACTACGTCGGCTACCGCTACTTCGCCTACCGGGACCGCGACAAGCAGGGGCGTACCAAGGAGCTGACGCTCTTCCTGCTGTTCAGCGTGATCGGCCTGGTCATCGAGAACGGCATCCTGTACACCGCGACGTACGGATTCGACTGGGACAGCCCGCTGCAGAGCAACTTCTTCAAGTTCCTCGGCATCGGGATCGCCACGCTCTTCCGCTTCTGGTCCTACCGCACCTGGGTCTTCCGGGGGCTGCCGGCCCGCGAGGCCGTGGAGACCGCGGAGTCCTTCCTGACCGACGACGCGCAGCTGCCGAGCGGCGTGCGCAAGTAGGTCCGGGCTCACTCCTCGGTGGGCTCCGCCTCCCGGGCCAGGAACAGCGCGAAGACCGGCGGATGCTGCTGGAGCAGCTCCAGACGGCCGCCGTCCGCCTCCGCCAGGTCGCGGGCGACGGCGAGCCCCAGGCCCGTGGAGTTGCGTCCGGAGACGGTCCGCTCGAAGACCCGCGAGCCGAGGTCCGTCGGCACTCCGGGGCCGGCGTCGGTGACCTCGACGACGGCTTGGTTGCCGGTGACGCGGGTGCGCAGGGCGACCGTGCCGGCGCCGTGCATCAGGGAGTTCTCGATGAGGGTGGCCAGCACCTGGGCGACCGCGCCGGGGGTGCCGACGGCCCGCAACTCCTTCTTGCCGGAGCGGACGATGGCCCGTCCGGCGCTGCGGTAGGCCGGGCGCCACTCCTCGATCTGCTGCTTGACGACCTCGTCCAGGTCGAAGGCGACCGCCGAGCCGCTGCGCGGGTCGCGGGAGTTGGTCAGCAGCCGCTGGACCACGTCCGTCAGCCGCTCCACCTGGGCCAGCGCGATGGTGGCCTCTTCCTTCACGGTGTCCGGATCGTCGGTGAGGGTGATCTCTTCCAGGCGCATGGACAGCGCGGTCAGCGGGGTCCGCAGCTGGTGCGAGGCGTCGGCGGCCAGCCGCCGCTCGGCGGTCAGCATGCGGGCGATCCGCTCGGCGCTGGCGTCCAGCACATCGGCGACCCGGTCCAGCTCCTGGACGCCGTAGCGGCGGTGGCGGGGGCGCGGGTCGCCGGAGCCCAGCCGCTCGGCGGTCTCCGCGAGGTCGGTGAGCGGCGCGGTCAGCCGGCGGGCCTGGCGGATGGCCAGCACCACCGCCGCGAGGATCGCCAGCAGGGCGACGGCCAGGATGACCAGCAGCGTCCGGCCGATCTCCGCGCTGACCGTGGAGCGGGACTCCTGGACGACGACCGACTCGCCCTGGTCACCGCGCACCTGCGACTCGATCACGTCGCCGGACGGCCGGGTCCCGATCTCGATCTTCGCCTTGCCGGGCACCTTGATCTCGGCGTACCGGTTGGCGGTGATCTGCTCGGAGAGGATTTCCGGGGTGATCTTCTCGTTGCTGCCCAGCCGGCTCTCCACTATCCCGACCAGGCGGACCGCCTCGGACTGCACGCTCTCCTGTGCGCCGGACTGGATCGTGCGGGTCTCGACGATCACCAGGGAGACGCCGAAGACGGCGATGACGACGAGCACCACGGCGAGCGTGGAGTTGATCAGTCGGCGGCGCACGGGCCCCTAGCTCTTTTCGAAGCGGAAGCCGACCCCGCGCACGGTGGCGATGTAACGGGGGTTGGCGGCGTCGTCCCCGAGCTTCTTGCGGAGCCAGGAGATGTGCATGTCCAGGGTCTTCGTCGACGACCACCAGGTGGTGTCCCAGACCTCGCGCATCAGCTGGTCGCGGGTGACGACCCGGCCGGCGTCCCGTACCAGGACCCGCAGCAGGTCGAATTCCTTGGCGGTGAGCTGGAGTTCCTCGTCCCCCATCCAGGCGCGGTGCGACTCGACGTCGATCCGTACGCCGTGGGTGGCGGGCGGCTGCTGGGGCTCGGCGGTGGAGCCGCGCCGCAGCAGGGCCCGGACGCGGGCGAGGAGCTCGGCGAGCCGGAAGGGCTTGGTGACGTAGTCGTCGGCGCCGGCGTCCAGGCCGACGACGGTGTCCACCTCGTCGGCGCGGGCGGTCAGTACAAGGATGGGGAAGGAGTGGCCTTCGTTGCGCAGCCGGCGGGCGACCTCCAGGCCGTCCATGCCGGGCAGTCCCAGGTCCAGGACGACGAGGTCGATGTTGCCCTGGAGACCGGCGTCGAGCGCCGTCGGGCCGTCCTCGCGCACCTCGACTTCGTAACCCTCGCGGCGCAGGGCGCGGGCGAGCGGCTCCGAGATGGACGCGTCATCCTCGGCGAGCAGTACACGGGTCATGGGCCGATGGTAGTCCGATGTGCCGACACCGAGGGGCGGACCAGCACGGATGGGCGACAGCGGGCGGACCGCGCGCCCGTTCGCGCGCCTGAGCTGCGCGGGTGCGGGCGGACATGATCGATGGACTGGCTCAAACGGTTCCCGCCCCGAGTGTGAGCGTTGTCTCACCCATTCCAACGGCGGGTTACTCGGACGTATGGTGTCCCGAACGTCCAACGCACAACCTCTGGGGCCGTGACGGCACTGACGTCATTGGTCCCTCGTTGTGTGCGGGTCTGGAACCACCAGTCCCGATACACAGTGATCGACCTGTCGACCGGGTCCGCCGGCCGCACTCGCGGCACGGGGGCGTGGATCCCGGCGTACGGCCTCCCGTCGACGCCTGCTCGTGCGGTGTTGAACCTCCCGGACGTGGGGGCGGGCCGGGCCTCGCCGGTGCCGGTCATCCCCCACCCGGGCGCACACCGAATCGGAGGCGTCCCGAGCAGCAAGGAACCTCCATGGCGTCCAGCCAGACGAAGGACGCTGCCCAGCAGGGAACCCCTGCCAACGGCGGCAAGACCTTCTTCGGCCACCCCCGCGGTCTGGCCACTCTCTTCATGACCGAGATGTGGGAGCGCTTCTCCTACTACGGCATGCGGGCTCTGCTCGTGTTCTACCTGGTCTCCGGCGGCGCCGATGCCGCGACCGGCAGCCAGGGCGGCGGACTCGCGATGACCGCGGTCACGGCCACGGCCATCTACTCCGTCTACGTCTCCATGGTCTACCTCATGGCCATGCCCGGCGGCTGGTTCGGCGACCGCGTCTGGGGCGCCCGCAAGACCGTCGCCATCGCAGGCTTTGTGATCATGGCCGGTCACTTCTCGCTGGCCGTCCCGGGCCAGGCCATGTTCTTCGTCGGCCTCATCCTGGTCGCCATCGGTTCCGGTCTGCTGAAGGCCAACATCTCCACGATGGTGGGCCACCTGTACGACGGCCCGGACGACCCCCGTCGCGACGGCGGCTTCACGCTCTTCTACATCGGCATCAACCTCGGCGCCTTCGTAGCCCCGTTCGTCGTCGGTACGGTCGGCAAGGAGCACAACTGGCACCTGGGCTTCGCGCTCGCCGCGGTCGGCATGGGCCTGGGCTTGGCCCAGTTCCTCATCGGCACCAGGAACCTGAGCCCGCAGAGCAACGTCGTCCCGAACCCGCTGAGCGCCGAGGAGCGCAAGACGCTCCTGACGAAGGTCGCTCTCGTGGTCGCCGCCGTCGCCGTCTTCTACGGTGCCGTGATCGCCATCGGCGCCTTCACGCTGAAGTGGGCGATGGTTCCGCTGACGCTCGTCGGTCTGGTCATCCCGATCGCCGTGCTGGTCCGCATCAAGCGCGACAAGGAACTCTCGGTCACCGAGCAGTCCAAGATGAACGCCTACATCTGGTTCTTCGTGGCCGCCGCCATCTTCTGGATGATCTACGACCAGGGTGGTTCGACCCTGTCGCTCTTCTCGGACGCCAAGACCGCGGACAAGCTGTTCGGGCTCGGCTTCTCGGCCACCTGGTACCAGTCCCTGAACCCGCTCTTCGTGATGGCACTGGCTCCGGTCTTCGCCTGGCTGTGGCTGTGGCTGGCCCGCAGCAACCGTGAGCCCAACACCATCGTGAAGTTCGCGATGGGCCTGGTGCTCGTCGGCGCTTCCTTCTTCGTCTTCATCGTCCCGATGGGCATGGCCGACGGCGGCACCAAGGTCTCCCCGATGTGGCTGGTCACGATCTACATGATCCAGACCATCGGTGAGCTCTGCCTCTCCCCGGTCGGCCTCTCGGTCACCACCAAGATGGCGCCGCAGAAGTACGCCTCGCGCATGATGGGCGTCTGGTTCCTGGCCGTCACCGCGGGTGACTGCACCACCGGCCTGCTCTCGCTGGCCGGCGTGAGCCTCGATGGCATCGGCATCATCGCGATGCAGGCTTCACTCGCGGCCCTCGCGGGTCTCGCGGTGTTCATGTACCGCAAGAAGGTCCAGGTGCTGATGGGTAGCGTCCACTAGCCCGTCCCGGCCATGCGTGAGGGCTCCGGCAGTTCGCTGCCGGAGCCCTCACGCATTTCCGCGTTTCCGTCGGCGCATTCCCTCGGGCGCGCATTTTCTCATTTCTCCCGAATCGCCCCGCTGAGCACCCTTGCTATTCACGTCGGACGCAGCGGTCCAATGGACCGTCAATTTAATGGTCCGTCACATGTATTGAGCCGAGCAATTCTCTTGCCTAATGTCTTCCTGCACGCGGAAATCGTGGCCTGACCAGCCAAGAAGCTGTCTATGACACGTCGCAGAACGCCGCGTACTCAGAACGAAAAACGGGAGCATTATCATGCTGAAGAAAATTGCCGCCGCCGGGGCCCTGGCCGCTCTTCTGACCCTTGGGGGCGCGGCGACCGCCAACGCTTCCAGCCTGGGTTCGGGCAGCCCCGCGAAGTGGCAGGACGGGAGCGTCGGCTACGCGGGAGGCTGCGCGATCGCCGCTCTGTGGGGCGTCAAGTGCGGCTGAGCACCCGCGGGTAGGACAGAAGACGAGTGGCCGTCGGCAGTCGCCGACGGCCACTCGCTCTTTCGGGGCCGGCCGAAGGGCCGTCCCACGGCCATCGCCCAGGTCAGCGGTGCAGGCGCCGTCGCGGCAGGAAAGTGAACACCGCGCCGCCCAGCAGGACGAGCGTGCCGGCGACGAGGCCGAGCGCGGTCAGCGCGCCGTGGTCGGTGGCGCCGGTTTTGGCCAGGCCGCCACTGCCCCCGGACGTGCCGCCCGACCCCGACGTGCCGGCCGATCCGGACGTGCCGCCGGACGCCGCACCGCCCGCGGAGCCGCCCGCCGTCCCGCCGGCCGTCCCGCCGGAGGTGCCGCCCGGCTGCGCCGAGGTGTTCAGGGTGAGCGAGGCGCCGGGGTCCTTCTCCGGGGTGCAGGTGGTGGTCGTCCCCAGGGCGTTGACGGTGAGCACGCCCGGCGTCAGCGTGGCCTTGCCGGTGGCGCCCGGCTTGTAGGTGCCCTTCAGGTCGGGGATCTCGATCGGGTCGCCCGACTTGATCGGCTTGCTGTTGGTGGGCCCCTCGGTCGTCACCGAGCCCTTGTCCGCGCCACCCACCGCGACGTCCATCGACGGTTTGACCGAGCCGGCCGGGATGTCCGCCGGGCTGTTCATGACGGACTTCTTGAACTGCACCGTCAGGTCGTAACCGCCGTTCTTCTTCACGGCGTTGATCTGCACCGGCGAGGTCGCCTTCTTGTCCCCGATGGGCGTCTTGCAGGCGTACGGGACCTGGACCTCGGCGCCCTTGTACGCGGTGCCGTCGGGGTCGCCGCCGGAGCCGCCCGAACCGCCGGTGGACCCGGTGGAGCCGGTGGACCCGGAGGACCCCGTGCCGCCCGAGGAGCCGCCCGAACCGCCGGAGGTGCCCGCGCTGCTGCCGCCGGTACCGCCCGTGTTGCCCCCGGAGGACGTACCGGCGGTGGTCCCGCCGCTCGTCCCGCCGCTCGTCCCACCACTCGCCCCGCCGCTCGTGCCGCCGGAAGAGCCCCCGCCGTCGGTCACCGTGACCGTGACGGCGGGACGGACCGTCTCCTTGGGCGAGCACTTGGTGTCCGTGGAGATCGGCTGGTTGACGTTGATGTTGTAGAAGCCGGGCGTCAGGGTGACCTCGCCGGGCTTGGTCAGCTTCAGCTTGCCCGTCATGTCGGACAGCTTCATCGGACTGCCCTTGGGGATCGGCGGGTTCTGCCGCGGCCCCTGCATCGGCAGCTCGCCGGTCTGCGCCCCGGCGACCGTGATCGTGCCGGTCGGCTGGACGGTGTCCTGCCCCAGGTCGAGGATGTCGGGGTTCTTCGACGCGGCCTCGACGGTCTTCCAGACCACCGTGATCTCGTCGCCGACCTTCGCGGTCGCGGGCGCGCTGACGTCCACCTTCGTCGTGCCCTCGATCGGCGGCAGCCCCGATATCGGCGGCGGCAGGCACTCCGTCTTGTAGGACACCTCCGCTGCCTGTGCGGTACCGGCCATGGCCACCGCGCCCGCACCCGCGAGCACCAGCGCGGCCGCCGAGGCCACCGCGGCTCTCCTCCGTTGCCTCATCACGCAGAACCTTTCGACGTCGGTCGTTCGGTTGATGTGGTGGTGGACGGTGCGGTGTCCGGGGTGAACCACGGCAGTACGGGAGCGCCGTCCGGCGTCCCTCCGGGGTCACGGTTCCTGGTGTGCCGGCCGGCGTACCGGGCGAGGCGGACGCCGCCGCGCCGGCCGCGGGCGGCGGTGGTCCCGCGGGCGGGGCGGACACGGTCCACGATCGCCATGCCGACGCGGAAGACGGCCGTCGGGACGACCACGCAGAGCAGCACCCAGAAGAGCGTCACGCCCCACGGCCGGCCGACCCCCCAGGGCTGCTCGACCAGCAGCCGGCCGCCGTACTTGAGGGAGACCAGATAGTCCCCGTGCGCCCCGGCGGCCAGCTCCACCGGGAGCCTGACCTCGGCCTTCCGGCCGGCGGGGACGGTTCCCCGCCACTGCTGGTCCTCCCACTTGGGCGCGAAGACGCCGTGCGAGGTGCCGACCTGGAAGACCGGGTCCTTGGCCGGCGCCGAGCCGAGGTTGCCGACGGTGACGGTCAGTTCGCGCTGCGCCGGGGCGCCGAACCAGGTCAGCAGCCCGCTGCTGCCGGTCAGCCGGGGCTGCGCGAGCACCGCCAGCCGGCCGGCGCTGACGTCCCGGGGCAGCGGTGCCACCGGGTGCCCGGCCACCTTGAACGCGGCGTCCACGCCGGCCGCCGGGCCGGTCACGCTCGCCACGTGCACCACGCAGGGGCAGGGCTTGGGCGGTTCGGCGACCGGCAGGTTCGTGCGGAACGCGCCGTCCGCGCCGGTGGTGACGGTCCGTCCGTCGCCGTTGGCGCAGGAGTTGGTGCCGCCGATCATGTTCTGCCCGCAGATCAGCAGCGTCAGCAGGGCGTGGGGCCGCCAGCCCCGGCCGGTCACGGTGACGCTGCCGCCCGTGCCGGCCTCCTTCTGCGCCACCGCCGCCGAGGGCGCGCCGTCGGCCGCGGCGGCGGGCGGGCCGGGGAGGAGGAGCGCGGGCAGCAGGGCGAGCGCGAGCGCCGCGAGCAGGGCCGGGGCGCGGCGGCGGCCGGGGCGCCGGCGCGCCCGGAGCCGTCCGCGGGGTGGCCGGGCGCGCGCCCCTGGGGGCGCCGCGACCGCGGCTCCGGTGATGGCCGTCGCTGTCCCGCTCTCGCCGTTCACGCGCGCACCCCTGATCCCGTCCTCGTGCCCGTCCTCGTGCAAGTGCCGGTCTCCGTCGCGCTGTTCGCACCGGTCTTCGTGTCCGCGGCTTCCGTCACGGCGCCGGGCGCTTCGCCGTCCGGGCCCACCGCCGACGGGTCGGCGCGGCCGGCCCGCCGGCGGCGCCGTACGACGGCCCAGCCGCCGCCGGCCGCCAGGAGGAACACCGGCGCGGCGGCGGCGCCCCAGGGGACGGCGGTGTACCCGGCGGTGGCGGCGTCGTGCGCACCGCCCGCCGCCGTCGCGGTGAGCCGTACGTCCACCGCGTCGAGGGCGGGCGGATCGGGCCAGGTCTCGGTGCGGTCGACCTGTGCGCCGGGTGGGAGGGCGACCGGCAGGGCGCGGCCGGCGCGGCGCAGCAGTGGCCCGAACAGGCCGTCGGCGCGCACCGCGAGCCGCGGCCTGAGCACCGTGTTCCCCCGGTTGACCAGGGTGTACCGGATCACCGCCGCACTCCCCCGGCGGCGTACGGAAACCCGCTCGACGGTCAGCGCGGACAGCGCGGGGCCGGTGACCCTCAGCCGCACCGGCACCCGGCACCGGGCGCCCGGCGCGCCCGGCCCGGTGGCGACGATGGTGCCGGGGTGGTCTCCGGGGGAGGCGTCCCGCGGCACCGTCACGGTGAACGGCACGGTCGCCCGGGTGCGCGGCGGAACGGTCACCTCCGCCGTGCCGAACAGCAGCCACGCGCCGGCCCCGTCCCGGGCCCCGTCGCCCCGCAGCCGTACGGTGACGGCCCGGTCGGAGGGGTTGCCGACGGCCAGCCGGTCGGTCATGGCGGTGCCCGGCGCGCCCTCCAGGTAGAAGTACGCGCGGTCCGCCCCGCTGGGCGCGGCGGACCAGCCCGGCGCGGCGGGGGCGGCCCGGTCGGCCGTCGCGGCCGGGCCGGCGGCCGGGCGGGCCGCGGCCGGGGTGGGGCTCAGCAGGACGGCGGCGGCCGTGACGGCCGCACCGGTGACCGCGGCGCGAGTACGGAACGGCATCGGCGGCTCCCGGTGTGCGTCAGGCCCGTTGGTGACGGCGGGTCAGCCAGAGTGCGCCGGCCGCGCCGGCCAGCAGGACGGTGCCGCCGAGGGTGCCCAGCGCGATGGCGGAGTCCGCGGGTCCGGTCTGCGGCAGCCGGCCGCCGCCGGACGAGCCGCCCGCGCCGCCGGTACTGCCGCCGCCGGTGCTGCCGCCGGAGCCGCCGGCGGCCTTCACGTCCAGCGTCAGCGAGGGCTTGGGGCTGTTGCTCGGCGTACAGGTGGTGGTGGTGCCCAGCGCCTTGATGGTGAGGGTCGACGCGGTGAAGGTGACCTTGCCGCTCGCCCTGGGCGTGTACGTACCGCTCAAGTCGCTGATCTTGATGGGGGTGTTGGCCGGTATCGCCTCGGCGTTGGGGGGTCCGGAGACCGGCACCGTACCGTTCTCCGCGCCGCCCAGCTTGATCAGCGCGCTCGGCTTCATGGCGCCCTTGCCCAGCTCGACGGGGCTGGAGGAGACGCCCTTCTGGAAGGACATGACGAGCTTGTACGCTCCCCCGCTGGGGGTCCCCTTGATGTCGATGGGCGATACCGCGCCCTTGTTGCCGATCGGTGTCCTGCACTGGTAGTTGACGTCGACGACCTCGGCGTGCGCGGCCGGCGCGGCGAGCAGCACCGCGGATCCGGCCGTCAGCGCCGCCGTCGCGGCCAGGCCGGCCGCCCGGCGTCGGCCGCCGTGCTGTGTGTGGAAGCGGGCCACCTTGAGTTCCCCTTCTCCCGGGTAGCGCACCGCCGAAGTTACTGACGGCACATCAGATGGGTCGCTCAAGGTACGCCGGGGACCTTGTCGAGGGAAGGCACAGCACAGCCCAATCGGGCGGCGGCGGCCCTGACACGACGCAGCCCTGACACGACAGAGCGCGGGCCCGCAGGCCCGCGCTCGCTCGCCGTTGGCCCGCCCACCGTCAGGACGGTGCGGCGAGCTCCGCCCAGACGGTCTTGCCCGCGCCGTCGGTGTTGCGCACCACGCCCCAGTCCAGGCACAGCCGCTGCACGATGAACATGCCGTGGCCGCCGGGGCGTCCGGGGCGGTGCGGGCTGCGCGGCGCCGGCGAACCCGCGCCCAGGTCGCTGACCTCCAGGCGCAGCACCTTGGCCGCACAGCGCAGCCGCAGCTCCTCGGGGCCCTCGGCATGCAGGCAGGCGTTGGTCACCAACTCCGAGACGACGAGCAGCACATCCTCGGCCGCGGCACGCTGGTCGGCGTTGCCGGCCGGCAGCCAGCCCCAGTCCTGCAGGGCCTCGCGCGCGAAGTCGCGGGCCCGCGCCACGGTGCCCCGGGTGCCCGCCAGGCGCAGCCGGCGGATCTGGCCCGACGGGGCGGCGGAGGCCGGGGCGTCGGCGGAAGCACCGGCGGTGGGGGCACCACCCATGCCGTCAAGGCTATGGGGGCCCGGCTCCGGGCCGAGATCGCCCGGCGGGTACGGCCGGGTGGTGCTCATCAGCGCTTCACCTCACCGATTCGCCATTTCACGGAAAACAGCTGCCTGACTGATTCAACGGATTCAGGTGTCTCCTGCCCGAGCGGACCGTGAGAACACCCACTTCTTGGGTACGGAAGTTGTGACACGGACTACGTGCCCGGAATACAACCATCCGGACACCGCGGCCGGGTCAGTCGGCCAGGGCCGCGTCGAGTGAGTCGTGCACCGTGAAGACCGCCTCCGCGCCGGTGATCTCGAAAACCCGGGCGACCACCGGCTGCATCCCGGCCAGATGGACCCCACCCCCCGCGGCCTCCGCTTTCAGGCGCGCACCGAGCAGCACGTTCAGCCCGGTGGAATCCATGAACTCAAGGGGTGAGCAGTCCACCACGAGGCGTGCATATCCGTCGTCGACACAGCCCTCCAGTGACTCACGCAACAGATCCGCGGTGTGGTGATCGAGCTCACCCGCGACGGTCACGACCGCGCTGGCGCCGTGATGGCGGATCTCGACGTGAAGCCGGCCCCGGCTCGCACTGCCGACCGTCCCGCGGTCCATGCGCGCGCACCCCTTGCTGCCTAGACGACTGTTTTGCATACGACACTGCTTGCGACTGCGCTTGAAGAACCCTACGCCTTCATGACGCTCACCGGTAGCCAAACAATGGGCATATCACCGAAATACGGACATCGCGCACTTGCCATCTTCAGGCAAAGCCAGGTAGGCGTAGAAGGACACATTCGAAACGGCCGGCTTTGGAGGCGCCGCACACCGCAGTTTCACGTAGAGGCATCGGCAGCCATATGCCGAGAACGATGGAGGAGACCCATGTCACCCCGGCTCGACGAATTGCGCACCGAAGACACCCGGAGCCCCGCATCGTCGACACCCCCGTCCGACCCGACCGGGCACATCCCTTCCCAGCCGCACGCCGCCGAATCCGATCCGGTGGATCTGACTGAGATCGACGGTCTGCCCGAGATCCCGCCGTTCGACGAGGTGGGTCCGGTGGACGCGAGGGCCCTGTCGAAAACCCTCTTCGAGCGCATGGAATCGCTGGAAGAAGGCACCCACGAATACGCGTACGTCCGCAACACCCTGGTCGAGCTCAACCTCGCGCTGGTGAAGTTCGCGGCCTCCCGGTTCCGCTCCCGCAGCGAACCCATGGAGGACATCGTCCAGGTCGGCACCATCGGCCTGATCAAGGCGATCGACCGCTTCGAACTCAGCCGCGGCGTGGAGTTCCCGACGTTCGCGATGCCGACCATCGTCGGCGAGATCAAGCGCTTCTTCCGCGACACCAGTTGGTCGGTGCGCGTACCGAGGCGGCTGCAGGAACTCCGCCTGGACCTGGCCAAGGCGGGCGACGAGCTGGCGCAGAAGCTGGACCGCGCACCCACGGTGAAGGAGCTCGCCGAGCGCCTCGGCATCACCAATGACGAGGTCGTCGAAGGGATGGCCGCGAGCAACGCGTACACCGCGAGCTCGCTGGACGCCCAGCCCGAGGAGGACGACAGCGAAGGCGCGCTGGCGGACCGCATCGGCTATGAGGACAACGGCCTCGAAGGCATCGAGTACGTCGAGTCGCTCAAGCCGCTGATCGCCGAACTCCCGCCGCGGGACCGGAAGATCCTCTCGCTGCGCTTCGTCGCCAACATGACGCAGTCCGAGATCGGCGAGGAGCTGGGCATCTCCCAGATGCACGTCTCCCGGCTGCTCTCCCGCACCCTCGTACGGCTCCGCAAGGGCCTGATGATCGAGGAGTAGCCCCGCGGTCGCGGCCGGCCCCCGAGGCCGGCGGTCGCCCGTGCACACGAGGGCCCGCCCCGGATCGGTCCGGGACGGGCCCTCTGTGCGTCCGCACGCCGCCCTCAGAGGCGAACGCCGCGGTGCCAGACGTCCGTCACCAGCGGCACGCCCGGACGGTAGGCGAGGTGGACGTGCGAGGGCGCGTCCAGCAGGAGGAGGTCGGCGCGGGCGCCCGGGCCGATCCGGCCGACGTCGGTGCGGCGCAGCGCGCGGGCGCCGCCGGCGGTCGCCGACCAGACCGCCTCGTCCGGCGTCATCCCCATGTCGCGGACGGCCAGCGCGATGCAGAACGGCATGGAACTGGTGAAGGACGAGCCGGGGTTGCAGTCCGTGGAGAGCGCGACGGTGGCGCCGGCGTCGAGCAGCGGGCGGGCGTCGGGCCACGTGGCGCGGGTGGAGAACTCGGCGCCCGGCAGGAGGGTGGCGACGGTGTCGGACTGGGCGAGGGCGTCGATGTCGGCGTGGGTGAGGTGGGTGCAGTGGTCGGCGGAGGCGGCGCCGAGTTCGACCGCGAGCTGGACGCCGGGGCCGTGGCCGAGCTGGTTGGCGTGCACCCGCGGCACCAGGCCCCTTGCCATGCCCGCGGTGAGGACGGCGCGCGCCTGGTCGCCGTCGAAGGCGCCCCGCTCGCAGAAGACGTCGACCCAACGGGCGTGCGGGGCGCAGGCGTCCAGCATGGGGCCGGTGACGAGGTCGACGTAGCCGGCCGGGTCGTCGGCGTAGTCGGGCGGGACGATGTGCGCGCCGAGGAAGGTGACCTCGTCGGTGTGCGCGGCGGCGATGCGCAGCGCGCGGGCCTCGTCCTCGACGGTGAGGCCGTAACCGGACTTGGTCTCCTGGGTGGTGGTGCCCTGGCGCAGGCCCTCGGCGAGGTAGCGGGCGACGTTGGCGTGCAGTTCGTCGTCGCCGGCGGCGCGGGTGGCGGCGACGGTGGTGCGGATGCCGCCGGCGGAGTAAGGGCGGCCGGACATACGGGCGTTGAACTCGGCTGTGCGGTCGCCGGCGAAGACCAGGTGGGAGTGGGAGTCGACGAAGCCGGGGAGCCCGGCGCGGCCGGCCGCGTCGACGGCGTTGTCGGTGGCGGGTGCTTTGCTTGAGGGACCGACCCAGGCGATGCGGTCGCCGTCGATGACGACGGCGGCGTCCTGGATCAGACCGAGGGGGCCTTCACCGAGGGAGGGGTCGTTGGTGACGAGCTGGGCGATGTGGGTGATGGCGGTGGTCGGCGCGGAGGTCGTCGTCATCGCGGGGGTGCTCTCCTTCGTCCGTCGGCGGCGCGAGCCGGGCGGAGTGGGGGTGGGGGTCAGCCGCGTACGGCGGCGATGGAGTCGGCGAGGGCGGTGGGCACGTCGGCGACGCGTGTGTGCACGCCGTCCCGGACGATCTGTCGGCCGCCCACGATGGTGTGCCGCACATCTGCCGCGGAGGCGGCGAATACGGCCGTCTCGGCGCCCAGTCGGGGCAGCGGTCCGGCGGTGCGTACGGAGTCCAGCCGGATCGTGGTGAGGTCGGCGAGCGCCCCGGGTGCCAGGGTGCCGGCGTCGTCCCAGCCCAGGGCGGCGTGCCCGTCGGCGGTGGCGGCGCGCAGCAGGGCGGCGGCGGTCCAGTGGCCCCGGGTGCGGGTGCGCAGCCGCTCGTCCAGCTCCATGGCGCGGGCCTCTTCGAGCAGGTCGATGACGGCGTGGCTGTCGCTGCCGAGGGAGAGCGGGCTGCCCTGTTCCTGGAGCGCCACGGCCGGTCCGATGCCATCGGCGAGGTCCCGCTCGGTGGTCGGGCACATGCACACGCCGGTGGTGCTGCCGCCGAGCAGGGCGATGTCCTCGTCGGTGAGGTGGGTGGCGTGCACGGCCGTGGTGCGCGGGCCCAGCACCCCGTGGTCGGCCAGCAGCCGGGTGGGGGTGCGGCCGTGGGCCGCGCGGCAGGCGTCGTTCTCGGCGGTCTGCTCGGAGAGGTGGACGTGCAGCGGTGCCCGCCGCTCCCGGGCCCAGTCGGCGACGGTGCCCAACTCCCCGGCGGGGACGGCGCGTACGGAGTGCACGGCGGCGCCGATCCGGGCGTGCTCGCGGCCCTTGAGGGCGTCGGCGCGCTCCGCCCAGGCGTCCGCGGTGCCGTCCGAGAAGCGCAGCTGGTGCCGGTTGGGCGGGTCGCCGAAGCCGGCGGAGAGATAGGCGGTGTCGAGGAGGGTGATCCGGATACCGGCGTCGGCGGCTGCCGCGATCAGCGCCTCGCCCATCGCGTTGGGGTCGTCGTAGCGGGAACCGCCGGGCGCGTGGTGGAGGTAGTGGAACTCTCCGACACAGGTGATGCCGGCGAGCGCCATCTCGGCGTAGACGGCGCGGGCGAGTTGGAAGTAACTCTCCGGGGTGAGTTTGTCGGCAATCCCGTACATGACTTCGCGCCAGGTCCAGAATGAATCCGGCGCACGCCCCATGTCTTCCACCGCCACTCGGCTCCGCGCAAGCGGAGGTGACCCGGTCCCGCTGCCGACCTGCACGGTGCCACGCAGGGCGCGGTGGAAGGCGTGGCTGTGGGCGTTGGCGAGCCCGGGGAGGGTCAGCCCGCGCAGCGCCTCCGCGCCCGGTGGCGGCGTGGGCGTCCCGGTGCGGACGGCGGTGATCCGCCCGTCCGCCACGTCCACGGCCACGCCCGGCTCGACGTGGGTGCCGAGCCAGGCGTGCTCCAGCCAGTACGTCATCGGTGTTGCCTGCGGCGTCAGCGGCACGCCAGCCCCTCCAGTACGTCGGCGAGTGCGGTGACCCCGGCGACGCAGTCGTCCTCGGTCGCCGTTTCGGCGGGCGAGTGCGAGACGCCGGTGGGGTTGCGGACGAACAGCATGGCCGTGGGGACGGTTCCGGACAAAATACCGGCGTCATGGCCGGCGCCGGTGCCGAGGACGGGCACCGGCCGCTCGCCCTCCTTGCCGAGGATCGCGCCCAGTTCGTCCCGCAGGGCGTGCTGAAACTCCACGACCGGGGTGAAGGACTCCCGCACGACGCTCAGTTCGACGCCGTCGCGGGCGGCGCGTTCGGCGGCGGCCTGCTCGATGCCGGTGATCACGGTGTCCAGGGTGTCCTGGCCGGCGGCGCGGGCGTCCAGCCAGCCCCGGACCAGCGAGGGGATGGCGTTGACGCCGTTCGGCTCGACGCTGATCTTCCCGAAGGTGGCCAGGGCACCGGCCAGCCGGGCCTGCTCGCGGGCGGCGAGCACGGTCGCGGCGTAGGAGAGCATCGGGTCGCGGCGGTCTTCCAGCCGCGTGGTGCCGGCGTGGTTGGCCTCGCCGCGGAAGTCGAACCGCCAGCGGCCGTGCGGCCAGATGGCGGAGGCGATGCCGACCGGGTCGCCGGACAGGTCGAGGGCGCGGCCCTGCTCGACGTGGAGTTCGACGAACGCACCGATGGCGGCGAGCCGTTCCGGGTCCGGGCCGATGGCCTCGGGGTCGTGGCCGGCGCGCTCCATGGCTTGCGGGAGGGTGACGCCGTCGCCGTCGCGCAGCCGGTGGGCGGCCTCGGTGGTCAGCGCCCCGGCGGCGAGGCGGGAGCCGACGCAGGCCAGGCCGAAGCGGGCGCCTTCCTCGTCGCCGAAGTTGACGATGGCCAGCGGCCTGCCGAACTCCGCTCCCCGCCGCCGGAGTTCGTCGAGCGCGGCGAAGGAGGAGACGACGCCCAGCGGGCCGTCGAAGGCGCCGCCGTCCGGTACGGAGTCCAGGTGCGAGCCGGTGACGACGGCCTCGCCGGGGGCCACGTCCTGGGAGGTGGTCGCGCCGAGCCAGGCCCACTGGTTGCCGTTGCGGTCCAGTTCGTAGGCCAGCCCGCGGGCCTCGGCCTGCGCCCGGAACCACGCCCGGCAGTCGGTGTCCGCGCCGGTCCAGGCGAAGCGCCGGTAGCCCCCGGAGGAGGAGTCGCGGCCGAGGGGCCGCAACTCCTCCCACATCTCGTGGAACGAGGAGCTCACGCGCCCTCGCCCTCGCGCATGGGGATGCGGACGCCGCGCTCCGCGGCCACCTCTTCGGCGCGCTCGTAGCCCGCGTCGACGTGCCGGATGACGCCCATGCCGGGGTCGTTGGTGAGCACCCGGCGGATCTTCTCGCCGGCCAGCGGCGTGCCGTCGGCGACCGTGACCTGCCCGGCGTGGATCGAGCGGCCCATGCCGACGCCGCCGCCGTGGTGCAGCGAGACCCAGGAGGCGCCGGAGGCGACGTTGACCATGGCGTTGAGCAGCGGCCAGTCGGCGATCGCGTCCGAGCCGTCCTTCATGGCCTCGGTCTCGCGGTAGGGGGAGGCGACGGAGCCGCAGTCGAGGTGGTCGCGGCCGATGGCCAGCGGCGCCTTCAGGGTGCCGTCGGCGACCATCTCGTTGAACCGCTCGCCGGCCTTGTCGCGTTCGCCGTAGCCGAGCCAGCAGATCCGGGCGGGCAGGCCCTGGAAGTGGACCCGCTCCCCCGCCAGCTTGATCCAGCGGGCCAGCGACTCGTTCTCGGGGAAGAGGTCGAGGATGGCGCGGTCGGTGGCCGCGATGTCGGCCGGGTCGCCGGAGAGCGCCGCCCAGCGGAACGGTCCCTTGCCCTCGGCGAACAGCGGCCGGATGTAGGCGGGGACGAAGCCGGGGAAGGCGAAGGCGCGCTGGTATCCGGCGAGTTGGGCCTCGCCGCGGATCGAGTTGCCGTAGTCGAAGACCTCGGCGCCGGCGTCCATGAAGCCGACCATGGCCTCGACGTGCCGGGCCATCGACTCACGGGCGCGCTGGGTGAAGTCGGCGGGCTTCTCGGCCGCGTAGGCCGCCATGTCGGCGAAGTCGATGCCGACGGGCAGGTAGGCGAGCGGGTCGTGGGCGCTGGTCTGGTCGGTGACGATGTCGATCGGGGCGCCCTCGGCGAGCATCTGCGGGAGGAGTTCCGCGGCGTTGCCGAGCAGGCCGATGGAGAGCGGCCTGCGCTGGTCGCGGGCCTCGACGGCGAGCTGGAGGGCGTGTGGGAGGCTGTCGGCCTTCACGTCCAGGTAGCGGTGCTCGATGCGGCGCTCGATGGCGCGCGGGTCGCAGTCGATGCAGATCGCGACGCCGTCGTTCATGGTGACGGCGAGCGGCTGGGCGCCGCCCATGCCGCCGAGGCCGGCGGTGAGGGTGATGGTGCCGGCCAGCGATCCGCCGAACTTCTTGGCCGCGACCGCCGCGAACGTCTCGTAGGTGCCCTGGAGGATGCCCTGGGTGCCGATGTAGATCCACGAACCGGCCGTCATCTGGCCGTACATGGTCAGGCCGAGGGCCTCCAGGCGGCGGAACTCCTCCCAGTTGGCCCAGTCGCCGACGAGGTTGGAGTTGGCGATCAGCACCCGCGGCGCCCACTCGTGCGTCTGCATCACGCCGACCGGCTTGCCGGACTGGACGAGCATGGTCTCGTCCTGCTTGAGCGTGGTCAGGGTGCGCACCATCGCGTCGAACGAGCGCCAGTCGCGGGCGGCCTTGCCGGTGCCGCCGTAGACGACGAGCTGGTCCGGATGCTCGGCCACCTCGGGGTCGAGGTTGTTCTGGAGCATCCGCAGCGCTGCTTCCTGCTGCCATCCCAGAGCACTCAGCTCCGTACCGCGCGGTGCCCGCACGGGTCGCGGTCCCGACATGGGCCGTGCCTCCCTGACATCGAATGGATTGACCTATTCACATCTTGGCTTCGCTGAATAGCCCTAGTCAACAGGGCAGGGCGAGGTCGTTTCGACTTGCCCGCCAGGAAAGCCGGTGCTAACTTTCCCAGTAGGCAAGTAAACGCGGGGGCGGTCCGGCCTGATCCGGTCCGACGCGCCCCGGCGGTCCAGCAACGTCTTCGGGGAGGCGATGGCATGACCACGACGGTGGATGCCGAGCGGGCCTGGCAGGATCTCCAGCGGATCCGGGTGCCGCAGGAGCGGGTGTACGACGAGGTCGAGCGGTGCGCGCACGGCGATCCCAAGGTGACCTACGTCATGGCCACGGTCATGTGGGTCTACCTCGCCGCCATGGGGCTCAAGCTCCCGGGGTGGGGCATGTGGCTGACGATCGCCGCCTATGTCGGCATCCTGGGCACCCTGGCCGTCGTCTACAGCCGCCGCACCCGGGTGCGGCTGCACCGCTCCCGGTACAGCTGGCGCACCTACGCCACGTTCCTCGCGGGCATGGTCGTCACCGGCGGCACGATCCTGCTCTCCGACCAGCTGGCGGACTCCTTCGCCCTGCCCTACCCCAGCCTGATCACGGCCACCGCCGCAGTCACCGCGTTCGTCCTCTTCACGGGACCGGCGAACCGCTGGGCGGTCAGCCCGCTCCGCGAACGTGCGCTGCGCGACCAGGCCACAGAAGCCATCCACGAGGAGGCGGGCCCTTGAGCACCCCCACGGGATTCGACGAACTGATCCATCCCTCCACCCGGTTGTCGGTGGTGGCCCTGCTGGCCGCCACGGAATGGGCTGACTTCCCGTTCATCCGCGACAGCCTCTCGCTCAGCGACTCCGCGCTCTCCAAGCAGCTGCACACCCTGGAGGAGGCCGAGTACCTGGAGATCCGGAAGGAGGGCGGCGGACGCAAACGCCGCACGCGGGTACGGCTGACGGCCCGCGGGCGCACCGCCTTCGAAGGCCATGTCGCCGCTCTTCGCGCCATCGTCGAGGGCGCGAGCCCCGCGGCGGCGCAGCAGACGGCACCCCAACAGCAGCACGCGGAGGCGAGCCGATGACCGGCACCACGACCAGCACCCCCACCACCGCGGCCGGATCCCGCCAACCGGTCGTCTCCGCACGGGACGTGCGGATGTCGTACGGCAGCACCGAGGTGCTCCAGGGCGTCGACCTGGACATCCACCGCGGGGAGATCTTCGCCCTGCTGGGCCCCAACGGCGCCGGGAAGACCACCACCGTCGAGATCCTGGAGGGCTTCCGGCAGCGCTCCGGCGGCGAGGTCCGGGTCCTCGGGGAGGACCCGGCGCGCGGCGACGATGCCTGGCGCGGCCGGATCGGCCTGGTGCTCCAGTCGTGGCGCGACCACCGCCGCTGGCAGGTCGCCGAGCTGCTGCGGCACTTCGCGACGTACTACCCCGATCCGCGCGACCCGGAGGAGCTGCTGGAGCTGGTCGGCCTCACCCACCGGGCCGGGCACCGGGTCGACCAGCTGTCCGGCGGCCAGCGCCGGCGCGTCGACGTCGCGCTCGGCATCATCGGCCGCCCCGAGCTGCTCTTCCTGGACGAGCCCACCACCGGCTTCGACCCCGAGGCGCGCCGCGAGTTCCACGACCTGGTCGAGCGGCTGGCCCGCGACGAGGGCGTCACGATCCTGCTGACGACCCATGACCTGGCCGAGGCCGAGCGGCTCGCCGACCGCATAGCGATGCTGGTCAACGGCCGTATCCGGGTCTGCGGCACACCCGCCGAGCTGGCCGGTCGGGCCGCCGCCCAGGCGGAGGTCCGCTGGACGGGGGCGGACGGCGCCCCGCGCCGCGAGCGCACCGCGGACCCCTCCGGGCTGGTCTGGGAGCTGCACCGCGAGGCCGCCGGGCCGATCGCCGACCTGGAGGTCCGCCGGCCGACGCTGGAGGACACCTATCTGCACATGGTGCACGAGCACGCCGACGGCGCCACGGGCGCCCGTGCCACCGGGACATCCGGGAACGCCAAAACCGCCGGAACCGCCGGAACCGCCGGAACCGCCGAAAACACGGCCCTGGTGGGCGCCGGGACGGGGGAGGAACGATCCGTATGAGGGAGAGGGACATGACAGCGGTGCGGGACAGGACCGCGCGGGGCGGGGCCGGTGCGACGGACGGGACCGGCGCCCCGGGGCCGGGCCGCGCCCGCGGCCGGCGGCTGCGTTCATGGCAGGCGGGGGTGCGGCGCGGCGGTATCGAGGTGCGTCATCTCCTGCGCAACCGCAAGGAGTTCGTCAGCTATCTCAGCAATGTGGTCGTCGCCCTGATGGTCGCCTCCTTCATCCATGACGACCTGCCCGGCACCCACATCCCCGCGGCGCATCTGACGATCGCCGGGTTCGCCGCCTATCTGCTGTTCCAGGTGGGGCTGATCAACCTCCCGCAGATCCTGGTGACCGAGCGCGACGAGGGCACCCTGCTGCGACTGCGGGCCACGCCCGGCGGCATACCGGCCTATCTCGTCGCCAAGTCGGTGCTGATCGTCGTCATGGCGGTGGGCATCATGACGGTCCTGCTGGGCGCCGCCGCGCTGCTGGTGAACGGGCCGCTGCCGCACAGCCCCGCCGGCTGGCTGACGCTGATATGGGTCACCGCGCTCGGTCTGCTCGCCGTCGTGCCACTGGGCGCGGCCATCGGCGCCGTGCTGCCCAACGCCCGCGAGGCGCTGGCGATGATCATGCTGCCCGCGATGGCGCTGCTGGTGACCTCGGGCGCGATGTTCCCGATCAGTCATCTGCCGGTGGTGGTGCAGGACGTGGCGTCGGTCTTCCCGCTCCGGTGGATGGCGCAGGGCGTGCGCTCGGCCCTGCTGCCGGACGCCGCACGGGCCGCGGAGCTGTCCGGCTCCTGGCAGCTGCCGACGGTCGCGCTGGTGCTGGCCGGCTGGGCCGTGGTCGGCTTCCTGCTCGCCATCCCGCTGCTGCGCCGCGCCGCCCGCCGCGAGTCCGGCTCCCGGCTGACCGAGCGCCAGGGCAAGGCGCAGATGAGCGGTTCCCTCGCGGCGTAGCGGGCCGCACGCACGGCGGGCCGGGGCGGAATCCAGGGGTTGTCGTTCGGATCCTGCGAAGATCCGGAGGACAGGCCCCGGCCCGCCCCGCAGCTCGTGGCGCGACCCCCCTGCGCAATGATGAAGTTGAGCCATGACCTTCACGGACCGAGACCGTGCCGTTCAGGCAGCCATTGCGCAGGGGCTGGTCAGCCCGAGGCAGCCCGTTGCCGGGTTCCTCGACATCGCCGCGATCCGCAGATCGGCTGCCGAACTCCGCTCCGCCTTCGAGGAGTTCACCGCCCCCGGCACCCCGGTCCTGCACGCCTTCGCGGTGAAGGCCGCCTCGCTCGTGCCGGTGCTCAGACTGCTCGCGCAAGAGGGGCTCGGCTGCGAGGTGGCCAGCCCCGGCGAGCTGGCGCTGGCCCGGGCCGCCGGCGTCCCGGCCCGGCACACGGTCCTGGACTCCCCCGCCAAGACCCTCGCCGAGCTGCGTGAGGCGCTCGCCCTGGGCATCGCGGTCAACGTCGACAACCACGAGGAACTGGCCCGTATCGACCGGATGATGGCCTCGGCCCCGTCCACCGCGCCGATAGGGCTGCGGGTCAATCCGCAGCTCGGCGGCGGCGCCATCGGCGCGATGAGCACCGCCACCGACACCTCCAAGTTCGGCGTCCCGCTGCGCGACGCGGGCGCCCGGGACTGGATCGTCCGGGCCTTCCTCGACCGCCCGTGGCTGACCCGGCTGCACGGCCACGTCGGCTCCCAGGGGATGCCGCTGGAACGGATGGCCGAGGGCGTGCGGGCGCTGTACGAACTCGCGGAGGAGGTCAACGAGAAGGCCGGCCGGGCGCAGATCACCACCCTCGACATCGGCGGCGGCCTGCCGGTCAACTTCTCGTCCGACGCGGTCACCCCGACCTTCCGCGACTACGCCGCCCTCCTCCGCTCGGCGGTCCCCGGGCTGTTCTCCGGGCGCTACGGCCTGGTCACCGAGTTCGGCCGCTCACTGCTGGCGAAGCACGGCACGGTCCTGGCCCGCGTCGAGTACGCGAAGTGGGCCGGCGGGCGTCCCATCGCCCTCACCCACGCCGGCGCCCAGGTCGCCACGCGTACGGTCTTCGCCCCCGAGTCCTGGCCGATCCGGGTCGCGGCCTACGACGCCGCCGGCCGCCCCAAGACGGGCACCCCGGTGCCCCAGGACATCGCGGGCCCGTGCTGCTTCGCCGGCGACCTGGTCGCCGAGAACCGCCCGCTGCCGCTCCTGGAGTCCGGCGACCACGCCGCCCTCCTGGACACCGGCGCCTACTACTTCTCGACCCACTTCGCCTACAACTCCCTGCCCCGGCCGGGCGTTTACGGCTATGCGACCGCGCCCGACGGCAGCGTCCGCTTCGCCACCGCCCGCACCCCGCAGACCCTCGAAGAGATCACCGCGGAGAGCGGCGGCGCGCATGCGAACGAGCTGCGGAGGCTGGGGCTGGGCTGACGGCCGCGGGCCGGTCGGCACCGGCCCGCGGCTCACTCCACGAACAGGCCCCGCTCCGCCGCCTTCGCGTCGAACTCCTCCAGGCGCGCCTGGGCGTCCGGAAGGGCGTCGCACATGGCCTCCAGGAGGACACGGCCCAGGAGCATCGGGGCACAGGCCGTGTCGAAGGCCAGACCGGTGCCGACCGGCGTCGGCAGCAGCAGGTCGGTGTGGTGGGCGACGGGGGCGAAGGCGCTGTCGGCGACGGTGACGACGGTCAGGCCGGCGGAACGGGCGTACTCCAGCGCGTCGATGACCTCGCGCGGGTGGCGGGGCAGCGCGAAGCAGATCAGGGCGGTGGCGCCGGCGCGTACCGCGGCGTCGACGCGGTCGGTGAGCATCGTGCCGCCCTCGTCCAGGAGCCGGACGTCGGGGTGGACCTTGCGGGCGAAGTAGGCGAAGCCGGCGGCCTGGGCGGTGGCGGCGCGCAGTCCGAGGACCGGCAGCGGGCGGGAGGCCGCGAAGAGCCGGCCGGCCTCGATCACCGGCCCGGGGTCGGCGAGGGCGTCGGAGAGGTGCCGGAGGTTGTCGATCTCCTCCTGGACGGCCTGCTGGTACTCGTTGTACGTGCCGGTGTCGCCGGGCTTCTCGGCGGGGGCGACATCGCGCAGATGCCGGCGGAGCGCCGGGTAGCCGTCGAAGCCGAGGGCGACCGCGAAGCGGGTGACGGACGGCTGGCTGACCCCGGCCAGTTCGGCCAGTTCCACGCTGGAGAGGAACGGCGCGTCGGCGGCCCGGCGCACCATGCAGTGCGCGATCCGGCGCTGGGTGGGTGTCAGCCGGTGCCCCTCGAAGAGCCGCTGGAGGCGGGCGGCGGTCCCGATGGTGGCGGTGGCGTCGGCAGCCGCGTCCCACTCTGCGTCGCCGGCCGCACCGGGACGCACCGCCGGTGCCGTGCCGGCCGGCGCCGGGCCCGTACGCGTCTCGTCGGCCGCGGCGGTGCGGCCACCGTTGTCCCCGCTCATCGCCTCTTCTTCCCGCCCCGTTCGGGGCCTTGTCGTATGTCGACCGACTGTACGTAATTCCCGGCCCCGGCCGGTGCCGGCTACCCGTCGGGGACCGGATCCGGCCGGATCCGGGCGCAGGATCCCGAACGCCCGGACCGCGCGCCGCCCACCTCATCCCTCATCGCGCCACCCCCTCAGACCGCCGCCAGCCGGTCCAGCAGCGCCCCGGCCGCCGCGACGTCCTCCGTCAGCGGGCGGTCCGCCATCCGGGCGTCGAGGGCCCGGGCGGCGATCCGGAAGGCGCCGGCAAGCGGGACGTCCGGCTCGGGCTCCAGCGACCGCAGCCGCAACGCCCGTACCGCGGCGACGAGTTCGCAGGCCAGGACGTGCCGGTAGGGGCCGCAGGCGCGCAGCGTCTGCCGGGCGGCCAGGGAGGCGAAGCTGGCTTGCTCCTCGACGCCCCGGGAGAGGACGGCGTCGCCGAGGGAGGCCGGGTGGGAGACCGCCCGCAGCTCGCCGAGGGCGGCGCCGGCGGCATATTCGAGGATCATGACGCCGGAGCTGGCGGGGGCCGCGTCGCCCAGGAAGGGGCGCAGCCGGGTGAGGTCCGGTTCGGAGAGCGCGGCGAGCCGGGCGGTGGAGAGCCTGGCGGTCTGCAGGACGGCCAGCCGGAAGGCGTCCAGGGCGAGCGCGGTGTGCGCGGCGTAGAAGTTGCCGTGGTGGTAGGCGGCCTGGTCCTCGACGCTGATCAGGGGGTTCTCGGCGGCGGCGTTCAGTTCGACGGTCAGCACGGCGTCGAGCGCGTCGGCGGCGTCCAGGGCCGGGCCGTGGATCTGCGGGACGCAGCGGAAGCCGTACGGGTCCTGGATGCGGCCCAACGGCGCTGCGGGGCGGGCCGGGACGCCGGACAGGGTGCGGATGCGGGCCGCGGCGGCGGCCGAGCCGGGGTGCGGTCGGGCGAGCACGACGGGTTCGGCGAACGCTTCGTAGGAGCCGCCGACGGCGAGGAGGGAGAGCGCCGCGACGGGGAGCGCGGCGGCCAGCAGGCGGCGCAGTTCGTCGAGGGCGAGCGCGGACTGGCCGAGGGTGAGGGCGTTGCTGCTGATCAGGGCCAGTGCGTCGTTGTTGTCGAGCGGGACGGTGGCGGGCGGGTGGCCGCCGGGGGCGCAGCGCCAGGGGTGTTCGCCGGCGAGCGCGAGACCGGTCTGGGCGAGGGCGGCGAGGTCGCCGGTGCCGACCGCGCCGTATTCGTTGACGACGGGATAGGCGCCGGCGTCCAGGGCGGCGATCAGGGAGGTGATGACGGCGGGGTCGAGGCCGGCGCCGCCCGCCAGCAGCTGGTTGGCGCGGACCGCGAGCATGGCGCGGACCTCGCGGCCGGGCAGCGGGTCGCCGATGGCGCCGGCGTGGCTGCGCAGCAGGCGCAGTCCGTGGTCGGCGTCGGCGGCCCCGACGTCCTCGGTGCGGTTGGCGCCGACGCCGGTGCTGCGCCCGTAGACCCGGCCGGTGGCGGCGAGCCGGCGGGCGATACGCCAGGACTCCGCGGCGCGGGCGAGGGCCTGGGGTTCCGGGGCGGCGGGGCGGGCGGTGCGCTCGGCGAGGGCGGCGACATCGGCGGTGCGCAGCCCGCTGCCGTCGAGCGTGATGCGCCTGCCGGTGTCCGGCACGGGGGAAACCACAGGGCTCAACTCCCTTGCGCGGCGCCGTTCGCGGACGTGAGCCGGCCGCCTCGTTCCGTACGGTGAGCGGAAGGGACGGGCGGGGGAAAGGCCCCCGGAACGAGCGGTGCCGCCCGCGCCGCACCCACGCCCAACGCCTCGTATTCACTCAGCTATAACTCTGCATGACATTATGCAGGCCAGGCAAGGGAACGGGAACGAGATCCCGGGAACGAGATCTGCGGCTCCGGGCCGTAAGCCTCGGGCCGTAGCGGCGGGCCGCGTCAGCCGTCGTACCGCATCGGCAGCCCGAACAGCGGGAACAGCCGCTCGGTGTCCAGGAAGGAGTTGAGCGCGGTGATCCGCCCGCCGGCGCTCTCGACGACCTGGATCGCCCAGGGCGTGCCGTCCGAGCGGTACTGCCCGAAGGCCGGCATCCCGTTCGCGGACAGCGGCACCAGACGCGACCCCGCGCAGCCGCAGCCCGGCCCCAGCATCCACGCGATGACGTCCGCCCGGCCGCGCAGCCACAGCGCGTACGGCGGCATGGAGAGCGTGGAGTCCTCGTGGAGCACGGCCGTCAGCGCCGCCATGTCGAAGCGCTCGAAGGCGTCCACATAGCGCCTGAGGAGCTCCTGCTGCGCCTCGTCGAGCGGTTCCACCGGGGCGCCCGCGGTGTCGCCGGACGCGGCCAGGGTGGCGCGGGCCCGCTGGAGCGCGCTGTTGACCGAGGCGACCGAGCTGCCCAGCAGCTCCGCGACCTCGCTCGCCGACCAGCTCAGCACCTCCCGCAGGATCAGCACCGCCCGCTGCCGGGGCGCCAGCCGCTGGAGCGCGGAGACGAACGCCAGCCGGACCGACTCCCGGGCGACCGCGGTGTCCGCCGGGTCCCCGGCCCGGGCCAGCACCCGCTCGTCGGGCACCGGCCCGATCCAGGTCGTCTCGGGCAGGCCGGTCCCGACCGGGGTGCCCACGCCCGACGGGGACGCGAGGTCCATCGGGCGGGCGCGCCGCCGGCTGCCCTTGAGCAGGTCCAGGCAGACGTTGGTGGCGATCCGGTACAACCAGGAGCGCAGCGACGCCCGGCCCTCGAACCGGTCGTAGCCGCGCCAGGCCCGCACCATCGTCTCCTGCACGGCGTCCTCGGCCTCGAACGCGGACCCGAGCATCCGGTAGCAGTAGCCGGTCAGCTCCGTGCGGTGCGCCTCCAGCCGGTCCGCCAACTCCCCCGGCGCCGCCTGCCGTTGCGCGCCACCAGGCGCCGCGTCCGGGTCCGCCGCATCGCCGTGCCCGCTCGTCGTGGACCGCTTCATGAGAACCCCGCCATTCCGCCCGTCTGCCGGCCGCCGGCATGCGTGCCGCACGCTACCGGAGGGCCGGGCACCGGTCTTCGCCCCCACCCCGTACCCCACGACCGGGGCCGTAGGGGCCGCGGCGGGCCAGGGTCCGCCCGATGGGTCAGGCTCCGGCCGCCCCCGGTGCCCGCAGCGCCGAGCCCCGCTCCGAGAGGCGCGGGGCGCACAGGATCCGCTTGCGGCGGACCCGGCGGCCCTCGATGGCGGCCACGGCCAGCCGGGCGGCCTCCTTGGCGATCTCGGTCAGCCCCCAGTCGACGGTGGTCAGCGGCGGGGTGAGGACCCGGGAGACCGGGTGGTCGTCGAACCCGACGACGGAGACGTCGCGGCCGACGGCCAGTTCCGCCTCGGCGGCGGCCGCGTAGACGCCGTAGGCGATGGAGTCGGAGAAGCAGAAGACGGCGGTGGGCGGGGCGAGGGCGGCGGGGCCGGTCCGGCGGCGGCCGGCCGGGCTGTTGGTCAGCACCCGCCGGGCGACCCCGGTCGCCTCGCCCAGCTCCTGGGCGCAGGGCACGACCTGGACCTCGATGCCCAGGCGGTCGGCCGCCTCGCGGACGTACACGTCGGCGGGGCGGTCGGGGGTGGAGGGGCCGGTGGGGGTCAGCACGGTGACCCGGCGGTGGCCCAGGCCGCGGAGGTAGTCCAGTACGGCGTCGATGCCGGCGCGGTTGTCGAAGAGCACCTCGCCCGCCGTGCGGGCCTGGCTGAGCGCGTCGCCGATGGACACCACCGGCACCGCCTCGGCGATCTTCGCCCAGCCCTCGGCGGACGGGTCGACGGGTGAGACCAGCAGGCCGTCGACGCGCTGGTCACGCAGCTGCTTGGCGAGGGCCAGTTCGCGTTCCGGGTCGCCGCCGGCGTCGAGGATCAGCGCATAGCGGTCGCCGGCGAGCAGCTCGCGCCCTATGGCCGCCATCAGCTGCTGCTGCCACAGGTCCTGGAGGTCGCCGGCCAGCACGCCGACCGTGCTGGTCCGGCCGCTGGCGAGGGCGCGGGCGATCGGGTCGGCCTCGTAGCCGAGTTCGGCGGCGGCCTTCCGCACCCGCTCCTCGGTCTCCTTGGAGACGTGCTTGCCGCGCAGCGCGTAGGAGACGGCGGCGGTGGAGAGGCCGGTGGCCTCGGCCACCTCGCGGAGGGTGGTGCGCTTGTTGGGCCTGGCCATGTCCGGAAGCCTACCCAAACGGGCGGTCCGCACCGCGTACGCCCTTGACAGCGCCGCCGGTTAATCGCTTCACTTAAACGCATCAGTGAAGCGGTTAAGTAGTGATCGAGCAGTGCGCGACCACGCCGTGCGGGTAGCGGCCGAGCAGCGATCCGGCAGCCATCCGGCCGTGGTCCGGCTGCGGTCGGGTCCCCGGCGACGGCCCCCGCCCCCAGCCCCGCCCCGTACAGCCCCGCCCCGGCCCCGAGGGAGGGCCCGTGCCCGCCGACGTCCACCAGCACATCTGGCCGCCCGAGTTCGCGGGCCTGCTGCGCGCCCGCAGCACGCCGCCGCGGCTGGACGGCTGGACGCTGCACCTGCCCGGCGAGCCGCCGTACGCCGTCGACCCGGCCGACCACGACATCGCCGCCCGCACCCGGCTCGCCCGCGCCGACGGCCTCGACCTGGCCCTGGTGTCGCTCTCCAGCCCGCTCGGCGTCGAGTACCTGCCGCCCGAGGAGGCCGGGCCGCTGCTCGCCGCCTTCCACGACGGCGCGCTGGACCTGCCCGCCCCGTTCGGCGTCTGGGCCTCCCCCTGCCTGTCCGCTCCCGAGCCGGACCCCGGGGCGGTGCGCCGCGAACTGGCCCGCGGCTGCGCCGGGTTGCAGCTCCCGGCCACCGCGCTGCTCGACGCCGCGGGCTGGGCGCGCTGCGCCCCGCTGCTGGACGCCGTCGCCGCGCTGGACAAGCCGCTGTTCGTCCACCCCGGCGCGGCGCCGCCCGCCCCCGCGGGCACACCCCCCTGGTGGCCCGCCCTCGTCCCGTACGTCCAGCAGCTGCACGGCGCGTGGTTCGCCTTCCGCGCCTTCGGCCGGCCGCGCCATCCGCGGCTGCGGGTCTGCTTCGCCGCGCTCGCCGGGCTGGCGCCGCTGCACGGCGAGCGGCTGGTGGCGCGCGGCGGCGGCCGGGACCGCGGCCGGGTGGACCGCGACGCGTTCTACGAGACGTCCTCGTACGGGACGCGGGCGGTGGACGCGCTCATCCGGGCCGTCGGCATCGACGTCGTGGTCAGCGGCAGCGACCGGCCGTACGCCCGGCCCGCCGCGCTTCTCGATCCGGTGATCCCCGGCCTCGGCGGGGACGCCGCAGGCCACGCCCTGCGCACCGCCAACCCGGCCCGCCTGCTGGGCCCGACGAGAGGAACCCGCCGATGACCGACCGCACCGCCCCGGCCGGCGCCGCCGAGGTCTACGGCACCGGGGGCGACGGCTGCGCCGCGCCGTTCGCCGCGCTGCCCGAGCGCAACCTCGACAAGCGCGAACTGCGCGCGCTGGTCGACGCGTTGGCGGCCCGCCCGGAGCTGTGGCGGGACCAGGTCGCGTTCTCCGACACCGAGCGCCACTACGCGTCCCTGCACCGTGACACATTCGTCGACGTCTGGCTGCTGTGCTGGACCCGGCGGAACGACACCGGCTGGCACGACCACGACCTCTCCTCCGGCGCGGTCCGGGTCGTCCAGGGCGCCCTGACCGAGTCCAACCCGCGGATCGGCGGCGAGCACCTGGCCACCGCGGTCGGCGCCGGCGAGTCCTTCTGCTTCGGGCCCGACCACATCCACCGGCTGACCGGCGCCACCGACGACGCGGTCTCGGTGCACGCCTACTCGCCGCCGCTGTGGCGGCTGGGCCAGTACGACATCACCGAGGACGGGCTGCTGCGCCGGATCTCGGTGTCGTACGCGGACGAGCTGCGACCGGTGGGCGCGGCGGCGGGCGGCCGACTGGCGGCGGGCGCCACCCCGGCGGCCTGAGTCCGGCCGCACGCTCCCCTGCCAGGGTGACCCGCCACGGCGATCCGCGCGGCGACCGGCATCGCGGTCGGCGCCCGCCCATCGGCCTTCGCTCGGTGATCGCCGCCCGCCTATTGACCTTCCATTCACCGGCCATGATCCTGCATGAACTCATGCACGCGGCGTGGCGGGAAGAGGGGGCACCCATGGCAGGCGTGGTCGAACGGCACTCGATCGACGTGGTCCCGGACGGCGAACGGCACGGCAGCGCGGTCAGTCAGTTCACCCTCTGGCTGGGCGCCAACCTCCAGATCACCGCGGTCGTCACCGGCGCCCTGGCCGTGGTGTTCGGGGCGGGCGCCTTCTGGGCGCTGATCGGGCTGCTGCTCGGCAACGTCCTGGGCGGCACGGTGATGGCCCTGCACTCCGCGCAGGGCCCGCGGCTGGGCCTGCCGCAGATGATCACCTCGCGGGCGCAGTTCGGGGTGCACGGGGCGGTGGTGCCGCTGGCGCTGGTCATCGTGATGTACATCGGGTTCTTCGCCAGCGGCAGCGTGCTGGCCGGGCAGGCGGTCGGCGAGCTGACGCACCTCGGCGAGACGCCCGGGATCGTCCTCTTCGCCGCCGTCACCGCGGTCGCCGCGGCCGTCGGCTACCGCCTGATCCACCTCCTCGGCAAGGTCGCCGGCCTGGTCTGCGCGCTGGCCTTCGTCTACCTCGGCATCCGCCTCCTCCAGCGCGCCGACCTCGCCGCCCTGCTGCACGACCGCGGCTTCGGCCTGCCGGTCTTCCTGCTCGCGGTCTCGCTCTCGGCGTCCTGGCAGCTGGCGTTCGGCCCGTACGTCGCGGACTACTCGCGCTATCTACCGCGCCACACTTCGGCGCGCGCCACGTTCTGGTGGACGTTCGCCGGCTCCGTCCTGGGCTCGCAGTGGTCGATGACCCTCGGCGCGCTGGCCGCCGCCGCGGCGCCGGCCGCGTTCGTGGGGCACGAGGTCGGCTATCTCGTCGGCCTCGGCGGCACGGGGCTTCTCGCCTCGTTCCTCTACTTCGTCATCGCGCTCGGCAAGCTGACGATCAACATCCTCAACACCTACGGCGGCTTCATGTCGCTGGTCACCAGCGTCAGTGGCTTCCGCGGCCGGCGCACCCTGTCGCCGCGCGGCCGGTGCGCGTACATCGCCGGGATCATGGTGGCCGGCACCGCGGTCGCCCTCCTGGGCAAGGACTCCTTCCTCACCTCGTTCAAGGACTTCCTGCTCTTCCTGCTGACGTTCTTCACGCCCTGGTCGGCGATCAACCTCGTCGACTACTACCTGCTCTCCAAGGAGCGCTACGACATCCCGGCGCTCAGCGACCCCGCCGGCCGTTACGGCGCCTGGAACCTGCGCGCGCTGGCCGTCTACGCCCTCGGCGTCCTGGCCCAACTCCCGTTCCTGGCCACCGCGTTCTCCACCGGCCCGCTGGTCGCCCCGCTCGGCGGCGCGGACGTCTCCTGGCTGGTCGGCCTCGCGGTGCCCGCGGTCCTGTACTGGGCCCTCGCCCGCCGCGACACCGCGCGCCTCGCCGCCCCGGAGGCCGCGCAGGGGCGGCAGACCCCCGCGGGACTGGGGGGCTAGCCCTACCGCGCCGCCGCCTGCCCGGCCGTAATCTGACCGGTATGGCGACACATGACCGCGATCTGAAGAAGGAACTCGACGCGACCCTCCAGACGCGCAAGGAGCTGGGGCCGGAGTACGAGTCGGAGCTCGTGGAGTCCTTCCTGGAGAAGCTGGACCAGAACGTGGACCGGCGGGTGCGGCGGCAACTGGCCGAGCAGCAGATGCAGGTGGCGCGCGGTGCGCAGCCGCGCCGGACGGACGCCGGCAGCGAGTTCTGGCAGCGGTTCGCGGTCGCCGTGGTGTCGCTGGTGCTGGCCATCCCGCTGTCCGCGATAGCCGTGGCCGAGGCCGGGCTGGTCGGCCTGGTGGTGTGCTGGGCCGGCGTCGTCGGCGTCAACGCCGTCCACGGCCTGGTGCTGCCGCAGCGGCTGCGGGGCCGGGCGGAGCGGAGCGAGGGGGACTGGGACTGACCGGGACGGAACCGTCGGGCCCGCCTGCCGCGGAGGGAGTATTGCGGGGACCGCCGCACCCCGGCCGGAGCCGGGGGCGGGACGACGGCGGTCCCCGCAGGAGACGCGAGCCGGGTCAGGGCCGGTCGTCGCATCCTGGCGATCGGAGGTCCGGGAGCCGCTCCGGAGGTCCTGTCGCCTGCACATCAATGTGCCGCACGAGTGTTAAGCGCGTGCTGCCAGAACGTGACGCATACGTACACCTTGCGGCGACGGCCCTTTTCCTGACGGACACTTGACGCCGCGCCGGGTACCCCGCCCGGCGGCTACTTGGCCACCGCGCGCGCCAGATAGGCCAGCAGGTCCTGCCGGCTCACCACGCCCTTCGGCTTGCCCTCGACGAGGACGATCGCGGCGTCGGCGTCCTCCAGCACCGCCATCAGGTCGGAGACCGGCTCGCCCGAGCCGACCTGCGGCAGCGGCGGGCACATGTGCTTCTCCAGCGGGTCGGACAGCGAGGCGCGCTGGGTGAACAGGGCGTCCAGCAGCTCCCGTTCGACGACCGAGCCGACGACCTCGGCGGCCATCACATCGGGGTGCCCGGCGCCCGGCTTGACGATCGGCATCTGCGAGACGCCGTACTCGCGCAGCACCTCGATCGCCTCGCCGACGGTCTCCTCCGGGTGCATGTGGACGAGCGAGGGCAGCGCGCCCTCCTTGTACTGGAGCACCTCGCCGACCCGGGCCGCGGTGCCGCTCTCCTCCAGGAAGCCGTAGTCGGCCATCCACTCGTCGTTGAAGATCTTGGAGAGGTAGCCGCGCCCGCTGTCCGGGAGCAGGATGACCACCACGTCGTCCGGGCCGAGCCGCTCGGCGACCCGCAGCCCCGCGACCACCGCCATCCCGCAGGAGCCGCCGACCAGCAGCCCCTCCTCCTTGGCCAGCCGCCGGGTCATCTGGAAGGCGTCCTTGTCCGAGACCGCCACGATCTCGTCCGCGACCGTGCGGTCGTAGGCGGTCGGCCAGAAGTCCTCGCCGACGCCCTCGATCAGGTACGGGCGCCCGGAGCCGCCGCTGTAGACGGAGCCCTCCGGGTCGGCGCCGACGACCTTGACCTTGCCGTCACTGACGTCCTTCAGATAGCGACCGGTGCCGCTGATGGTGCCGCCGGTGCCGACGCCCGCCACGAAGTGGGTGATCCGCCCGTCGGTCTGCTCCCACAGCTCGGGACCGGTCGTCTCGTAGTGCGAGCGCGGGTTGTTGGGGTTGCTGTACTGGTCGGGCTTCCAGGCACCGGGCGTCTCGCGCACCAGGCGGTCGGAGACGTTGTAGTACGAGTCCGGGTGCTCGGGATCGACCGCCGTCGGGCAGACCACCACCTCGGCGCCGTACGCCCTCAGCACGTTGATCTTGTCCGTCGACACCTTGTCGGGGCAGACGAAGATGCACTTGTAGCCCTTCTGCTGGGCCACGATCGCCAGCCCGACACCCGTGTTGCCGGACGTCGGCTCCACGATGGTGCCGCCCGGCTGCAACTCGCCCGACTCCTCGGCGGCCTCGATCATCCGCACCGCGATCCGGTCCTTGACCGAACCTCCGGGGTTGAAGTACTCGACCTTCACCAGGACGGTTGCCTGGATCCCTTGAGTGACGTTGTTGAGCCGCACGAGCGGGGTGTTGCCGACAAGCTCAATCATCGAATCGTAAAACTGCACGGTGGTCTCCGCGGTCGGGGGCACGCTCTCCTGCGCCCGTACCGCCAGCCTATTGCCCACGTCCCCGAGCGGCCCGGCGCTCCCGGTCACCGGCTCCATTGGGAGCCCGGTGCGTTGCGCGGGGCACCGGAACGGGCATCACCCCGGTGAGGAGTTCTTGCCCTTTCAAGAGCGCGTCCGGCCCCCGGGGCCGCGGCGCGCCCGCGCTGCACGGGGAGGTGCCCGGCCGATGGCGACGACGGTGATGACGGGGTCCAGGGCGAGGGTGGCACGGCGGATCGCGACCGCCGCCGCGTTCGGCGGCGGCGGGATCGGGCTGCTCGGCGTCGCCGCCGTCGGCGTGCTGCTGACCGAGGTCCGGCTGGCCCGCCGCACGGTCGGCGGCTCCAGCGACATCCCCCCGTGCGCCGACGGCCGCTACGGCACGGCGTTCGAGACGTGCACCCACCCCGCCGACCGGCCGCCGCTGCGGCTCGGCTTCCTCGGCGACTCCACCGCCGCCGGCCAGGGCGTCCACCGGCCCTCCCAGACCCCGGGCGCGCTGCTCGCCTCCGGCCTGGCCGCGGTCGCCGAACTCCCCGTCGACCTGCGCAACGTGGCGCTGCCCGGCGCCCGCTCCGACGACCTGGCCCGCCAGGTGGAGCTGATGCTGGCGGACGGCGGGCAGCCCCCGGACGTCTGCGTCATCATGATCGGCGCCAACGACGTCACCCACCGGCTGCCGCCCGCCCTGTCCGTACGGCACCTGTCGGAGGCGGTCTGCCGGCTGCGCGCGGCCGGCTGCGAGGTCGTCGTCGGCACCTGCCCCGACCTGGGCACCATCGAGCCGGTCAACCAGCCGCTGCGCTGGGTGGCCCGCCGGCTCTCCCGCCAGCTGGCCGCCGCGCAGACCATCGGCGTGGTCGAGAACGGCGGCCGGACGATCTCGCTCGGCGCGCTGCTCGGCCCGGAGTTCGAGGCGCGCCCCCGGGAGCTGTTCGGACCGGACAACTACCACCCCTCGGCCGAGGGTTACGCCACCGCCGCGATGGCGGTGCTCCCCACGGTGTGCGCCGCACTCGGCCTGTGGCCCGAGGAGGAGCGGCCGGAGCCGGCCCGCCGCGAGGGCATCCTCCCGGTCGAGCAGGCCGCCGCGCGGGCCGCCTCCGAGGGCGGTACGGAGGTCACCGCCTCGCGCGCCCCGTGGGCCCTGCTCAAGCACCGCAGGCGCCGTCAGCTGCCGGCCCCGGAGACCGCGGACCGGCCGTCCGTCACGGGCTGAGGCCGGGCGCCCGGGACGCACCGTACGGCAAGCCTCGGTGGCGGCCGTGCGGGAAGCCTCGATGGCGGCCGTACGGGAAGCCCTTCGGGAATACGCGACGACCCCGCCGGGTTCTCATAAGCGCCCGCTTAGAAAAGAGGCCCGCATCACAGCGCGCACCCCGTGACCTCAGCACTACGTGCAGGTAACTTCCCTGAGAGTCCTGCCCATTCGCCACCCCTCAACGAGGTTCCCCCAGACTTCGTCGTCCGGGGGAACCCCCGCCGCACCGCCCGTTCACCCTTTGCCTCTTGGAGCCGTGTGATGCCCGAAGCCGTGATCGTCTCAGCTGCCCGCTCCCCGATCGGCCGCGCCTTCAAGGGCTCGCTCAAGGACCTGCGCCCCGACGACCTCACCGCGAAGATCATCGAGGCCGCCCTCGCCAAGGTCCCCGAGCTGGACCCGACCGACATCGACGACCTGATGCTCGGCTGCGGTCTGCCCGGCGGCGAGCAGGGCCACAACCTCGGCCGCATCGTGGCCGTCCAGATGGGGATGGACCACCTCCCGGGCTGCACCATCACCCGCTACTGCTCCTCCTCGCTCCAGACGACCCGTATGGCGCTGCACGCCATCAAGGCCGGCGAGGGCGACGTCTTCATCTCGGCCGGTGTCGAGACGGTCTCGCGCAGCGTGAAGGGCTCCTCCGACGGCCTGCCCGACACCCACAACCCGCTCTTCGCGGACGCCGAGGCCCGTACGGCCGCCCGTGCCGAGCAGGAGGGCGCGGACTGGCACGACCCGCGCGAGGACGGCCTGCTGCCCGACGCGTACATCGCCATGGGCCAGACCGCGGAGAACCTCGCCCGGCTCAAGGGCGTCACCCGCCAGGACATGGACGAGTTCGGCGTACGGTCCCAGAACCTCGCCGAGAAGGCCATCAAGGACGGCTTCTGGGAGCGGGAGATCACCCCGGTCGAGCTTCCGGACGGCACGGTCGTCGCCAAGGACGACGGCCCGCGCGCCGGCGTCACGCTGGAGGGCGTCCAGGGCCTCAAGCCGGTCTTCCGCCCCGACGGCCTGGTCACCGCCGGCAACTGCTGCCCGCTCAACGACGGCGCCGCCGCACTCGTGATCATGTCCGACACCAAGGCGCGCGAGCTGGGCCTGACCCCGCTCGCCCGGATCGTCTCCACCGGCGTCTCCGGCCTGTCCCCCGAGATCATGGGGTACGGCCCGGTCGAGGCCAGCAAGCAGGCGCTCCGGCGTGCCGGTCTGTCGATCTCCGACATCGACCTGGTCGAGATCAACGAGGCGTTCGCCGCCCAGGTGATCCCCTCCTACCGCGACCTGGGCATCGACCTGGACCGCCTGAACGTCAACGGCGGCGCGATCGCCGTGGGCCACCCCTTCGGCATGACCGGCGCCCGCATCACCACCACCCTCATCAACTCCCTCCAGTGGCACGACAAGCAGTTCGGCCTGGAGACCATGTGCGTGGGCGGCGGCCAGGGCATGGCGATGGTCATCGAGCGGCTGAGCTGAGCTGTAGCGGAGGGTTGGGGGTACTCCCCCAGCGCAGGCGAGGCTCAGCGCGACCACGAGCACCAGCGGCTGAGCCGGGCGCGGCGCCTTGTCGCCGTCGAGGGTGTGCGGGGAAACGGACCAACTCCCGTTTTCCGCGCACCCTTCGCTGTTGTCCGGACACCGTCGGCGAGACCGCGTGACCCGGATCACTCGTTGACAAGATCGCGACCCAATCGCCGCCCCGATTGTGACCAACATCCTGGGGCGGCGGCGTCCTTGCAGCTCAGGCAGGGGGCACCCTGGCATACGAAGCCCTGATGCCCGGCCATTTCGGGGCAAATTGCACCGCGAAAGGTCGCCGACCATGGCCAGGCTGATGTAGGAAGTCGGGGAACAATCTGCTAACGGGAGTACGCCGGTGAGCGAGCCGCTACAGCGAACGCGTGGGTCCGTGAGCGAGCGCATCAAGGGGGGCACCCCGGCCGACGGCCGGGGGAAGTCCGAGCGAAGCGAGGTTTCGGCATGAGCGTCACCACCCTCGTCCTGCTGCTGGCCGCGGCCGTCGCGGTGGTGCTGGGCGCCGTCGCCCTGCACACCGCCCGTACGCTGCGCCGCCAGATCGGCGCGCTGCACGCCGACCTCGTCGCCGCCCGCGCGGACGCCGAAGCCCGCGCCGAGGACGCGCGGCTGGCCGCCGCGGCGATCCCCGCTGCCCGTGCCGTCCCGGCCGCCGAGACCCCCCTCGCGGATATACGCGCCGCCGTGGCGGACGCGCTGGCCGAGGAACGGGAGCGCGAGCTGGCCGAGGCCCGCGCCTTCTGGGCCGCGCAGGAGGCGCGGGACTCCATGAACGCGACGGACACCCCGTCGCTGCTCGGCGGGCTGGCCGGCCTCGGCGACGAGGGTCCGCTCGACGGCCGCGAGGGCCGGCGCGAGCTGCCCGAGCGGCTGGAGCCGGACCGGCTCGACACCCAGCCGTTCGTGCCCCGCCAGGCGGATCTCGCCGGGCTGGAGCCGCTGCTGGGCCCGGAGGCGCTGGAGCCGCTGGCGGCACTGGAGTCGTTCGAGGCCCTGGAGTCCGTGGAGGCGCTGGAGGCTCTGGAGACGCCGGAGTTCGAGCTGGCCGAGGAGACCGAGTCCGCCGAGCTGGCCGCCGCCCGACGGCGCCACCCCTCGCACCCGGACTTCTCCCCCACCCCGGCGATCGGCGACCACGAGCGCACCGTCGCGCGCCTGGAGGAGCTGGCGCGCGAGAGCACTCCGCTCGTCGATGTGCGCCCCGGACCGCTGGGCACCCTGGACGTCTATGTCTTCGCCGACGGCACCACGCTGTGCCTGACCCCCGGGCACCGCGAGACCGCCGAGCGCGTCGCCGGCGCGCTGCACGCGGGCCACGCCCCCGTCCTCCTGGGCGGTTCGGGTGTCTCCGGCGGCTACGCCCTGACGTTCTCCTGGGGCGAGGACCCGGACGAGACCGTCTACATCCTCGCCGACCGGGTCATCGCCTCCCTCTGACCCGCCGGACCGGCAGCGGCCCGGCCCGGACCGTCCCCGGGGCCTTGCCGACCCCGACCCGCCGGACCCGCCCTAACAGCGTCCCGCCGCGTCCCGGACCCATCGCACGGCCTCCGCCAGGTGTTCGGCGGGGGCCACTTTCGCGTCAGCTTCGGCCACCGGCCCGGCGGCGTCCGGAGTCCCCGCGGCGGGCGCCGCCGCGGCGACGCGCAGGGCCTCGACGAGATCGTGGCCGGCCACCGCCAGCTGATCGCCGGCGGCGAAGATCCCCTCGTCCGGGAACTCGTGGGGCCGCTGTCCGGGGCGTTCGATCAGCTGCGCGCGGGTCGCCAACTTCCGCGCCAGGGCGAGCCCTTCGGCCGCGGCCCCGCGGCGCAGGGCGCTCTGCGGCAGCGACCGCAGGCGGTCGGCGAGCGCGTCCACGGCGGTCTGCAAAGGCATCACGTCAAGCACGTCGTGAGCCTATGCGCCACTCCCGGGTGGTTGCCAATGGCCCAACGCTCAGGCACGGTGAGCGAAAGAACCAGCATCGACCGCGTCCGGAGGCGCCGATGTCTCAGCTCCACTCCGAAGAGACCCACCGGAACATGCTCTCCCGTATCCCGCAGTGCACCGGCCGGGAAATCTCCGAATGGCTGCGCACTGTTGACGAAGGCCCCGCTCTCTTCCGCTTCGACGAAAAGGTCAGCTGGCTGCGCGGCGAACACAATCTCGCGCACGGACACGCCAAGGCGATCGTCCACGAACACGATCTCAGGCGCGCCGCCCGCAAGTTCTGATCCGGGTGCGGCAGTGCCCCCGGAATGCACAAAGGGCCCGCAGGCGGTTGCCTGCGGGCCCTTTGTGCGGTGTGCGGTCCGGCGTCAGTCGCGCAGGATCGAGATCAGCCGCAGCATCTCCCAGTAGATCCACACCAGGGTCAGGGTCAGGCCGAACGCGGCCAGCCAGGACTCCTCGCGCGGTGCGCCGTAGGCGATGCCGTCCTCGACGTGCTTGAAGTCCATGGCGAGGAACAGCGCGCCGAGGACCACGCCCACGATGCCGAAGACGATGCCCAGGCCGCCGCTGCGGAAGCCGAGGCCGTCACCCCCGCCGAACACCATGAACAGCACGTTCACCAGCGACAGCAGGACGAAGCCCAGTGCCGCGATCATCACGAAGCGGGTGAAGCGTTCGGTGACCCGCACGATGCGCGTCTTGTAGGCGACCAGCATGGCGACGAACACCGCCATCGTGCCCAGCACCGCCTGCATCGGGGCGCCGTTCATCTTCGGCAGGTCGTTGATGAAGCCGCTGAGCGCACCGAGGAAGACCCCCTCCAGCGCCGCGTAGCCCAGGATCAGCGCCGGGACCGGCTTGCGCATGAAGGACTGGATGAACCCCAGCACCATCGCGACCAGGCCGGCGCCCATGGCGAAGGCGAGCTGGCCGGTCAGGAAGACCCAGCCGACGGTGGCGCCGGCGATGACCGTGCCGAGCGTCAGTCCGGTGCGGGTGACGACGTCGTCCATCGTCATCGGTCGGGTCTGCGGGGTGTACTGCGGTGCGTACTGCGGCGCCTGGGTGGCGTACGGGTTGGCTCCGGCGTACGGGTTGGCTGCGGGGCCCCCGGCCTGCGGCGGTGCGTTGAAGCCCGCGTAGCCGGTGTCGCGGCTGAACCCCCGTCGCGAGAAGACCGGGTTGCTGCTCCTCATCTCACTCCTCCATGGCCGCCCTGCGCGGCCTTGACGCCAGCGTAATGGCTTGGCAAAGACACGTCTCTCGTACCTGGGCAGGATCTTCCCCTGAGTTACGGAGGACACATCTCCTGCATGGAGGACGTTCGGGAGGGCCCGGTGGTGCCCGTATCGGCCGGCGAGTTGCCGGGCGGCGCCGCCTTCGTCACATCTGCCGCTGTGTCATATGCCACTCCGCCGTCAACGCGGCGGCCGAGCGGACCCGCGTGCGGGTCCGGACAAAATCCGGGTAATCGATCTTTTCCCGTCGCGATCGAACGGGCATTTCCCGCAGTGTCAACTCCGGCAGCCCCGGGTCACCGGCATGATCGGAATCCGATAAATGTCTGATCGCAAGGCGCGGACGCAACCGATTGACCCCGGCCGCCGTCTTACCCACTAGCCGGAACCTGCCCTTCCTCGCGCACCACCCCGTCACCACCCGTAACGGACCGGGTGCGGGCGGTCGTAAACCCCGAGTGGAGATGGGGCTATTCTTGCCGGAAACAGCAGCGAAAGAGGGTTGAGGTGCCTGTGCCTGACGTCTCAGTAGTCGTCATTGTCTACAACGACGCCGACCGGTTGCCGACCGCGGTCCAGTCCGTACTGGATCAGACACTCCGGGACGTCGAGGTGGTGATCGTCGACGATTGCAGCACCGACCGTTCTTTCGACGTCGCGCAGCAGCTCGCAGCCACCCACCCCGAGCGGGTCAGGGCCTTCCAACTGCCGGAGAACAGCGGCGCCGGCGGCGAGCCGCGCAACGTCGGCATTCAGCACACCAGGGGACAGTACGTCATGTTCCTGGACAGCGATGACGTCCTGGAACACAACGCCTGCCGCAATATGCTGGAGGCCGCCGAGGAATCCGGCTCGGACATCGTCTCGGGTCTGTGTGTCCGGCTGCACAAGGACACCCGTAACCAGAAGCGCGACGAGTGGTACTCCTGGCTGTATTCCACGACCCGCACGCTGGATTCCGTTACCGAATTGCCGGACCTTTTTGTGTGGGACACCCTCTCCACCAACAAGTGCTACCGCCGCGATTTCCTCGTCGAGAACGATCTCCGTTTCCCCAAGGGGATGTTCTACGAAGACCTGATGTTTATCGCCGACGCTTATCTGGCGGCGAAGCGCATCACGCTGATTCCCAATCAGGTCTACTTCTGGCACGTCCACGAGCAGGCCACCGTGAAGTCGGTGACGAACCGACGGCACGAGATGACCAATTACATCCACCGGCTTGAGGTCCACCGGCGCATCGACGCCCTGCTGGAGCAGCGCGGCCTCACCGGCATGAAGCTCGCGAAGGACGTCAAATTCCTCAAGCACGACCTCGTGCTGCACCTGCGGGACCTGCCCTTCCGCGACGACGCCTACCGCCAGGAGTTCGCCGAGCTCTCCCGGGAGTACCTGGCGAGCATCGCGCCCGAGGCGTACGAGCGCGTCCTGCCGATTCAGGCCATCTGCGCCTACCTGCTCCAGAAGGGCGACTGGGAGAACCTGATCCCGGCGGTGGACACCCTCATCAACCGCGACAAGGTCTCCTCGCCGCTCGCCCAGCACGACGGCCGGATCTACTGGTGCGACGGCCACTTCGACGACGCCTTCGGCCGCCGGGTGCTGGACGTGACCGACGTCGGCTACCACGAGAAGCCGGTCAACCAGCTGTTCCTGCGCAACCAGATCACCCGTTTCTCCGAGGCGGGCAGCGCGGTCTCCCTGGCCGGGCGGATCACCAACCCGCTCGGCGTGATCCCCGAGGGCGCGAAGCTGAAGGCCGAGCTGGAGTTCAGCGCCCGCCGGCGCAGCCTCCAGTCGTTCACCTTCCCGGTCCGGACGGTGCGCCACGACGGCGACGCCATCCACTGGGAGACCACCGCGGACATCACCGCGCAGCTGCGCCCGCTGGGCATCGTCGACACCATCTGGGACGTACGACTGACCCTGGACGTCAACGGGGCGCGCACCACGTCCCGGCTCACCGTCTCCGACACCGAGCTGGCCGGCGGCCCGCTGCCGGTCCGGCCGCGGCTGACCCGGATGGTCGCCGACCACATCGAGCCGCATGCCTCCTCCAAGGGGCACCTGGCGTTCCGCCTGATCAGCGAGGGCCGCAGCGCCGAGCGCGTCCAGGAGTTCATCGCCAGGGGCGTGCGCGGCAAGCCGGGCACGCTGGCCAAGAGCGGCTTCCGCAAGGCGAAGGCGCTGCGCAAGACCCTCACCTCCGGGGACAGCAAGCTCCGGGCGTACCACGAGGTGTTCAGCCGGCTGCCGATCAAGAAGCGCACGGTGGTCTTCGAGAGCCACCTGGGCAAGCAGTACAGCGACAGCCCGCGCGCCATCTACGAGGAGATGCGCCGGCAGGGCCTGGAGTTCGAGGCGATCTGGGCGTACGCCGGGTCCCCGAAGGACTTCCCCAAGGACGCGACCCTCGTCAAGCGCTGGTCGCTGCAGTACCTCAAGGCGCTCGCGCAGGCCGAGTTCTGGGTGGATAACCAGAGCTACCCGCTCAAGCTGACCAAGCGCCCCGAGACCACCTACATCCAGACCTGGCACGGCTCGGCGCTGAAGAACATGGGCTTCGACCAGCCCTCGCTCAAGGCGCAGACCCGCCAGCAGCAGGCCGAGCAGCAGGAGTCGCTGGACCGCTTCGACCGGTTCCTGTGCCGGACCGAGCACGACGCCCGGACCCTGGCCAAGGCGTTCCGCCTCAAGGAGAAGACCCTGCTGCGGGTCGGCTATCCGCGCAACGACGCGCTGGTGCGGGCCCGCCAGCGGGAGGCCGAGCTGGGCCGCCGGGAGCGCGGTGCGCTGGCGGCGGAGCTGGGCATTCCGGCGGACAAGACCGTGCTGCTGTACGCGCCGACGTTCCGCAAGGCGGGGGGCCGGCACGGCCGGTTCGCCCTCCCCTTCGACGTGGAGCGCTTCGCCGACGAGTTCGGTGACCGCTACGTCCTGCTCGTGCGCTCGCACTACCTCAACCACGTGGTGCTGCCGCCGACGGTGCAGGGCCGGGTCATCGACGTGTCGGCGCAGCACGACATCTCCCCGATCCTGGAGCTGGCGGACGGCCTGGTCACCGACTATTCCTCGGTGATGTTCGACTACGCGCTGCTCGACCGGCCGCTGATGTTCTTCACCTACGACTACGACGAATATGTGCACGAGGGCCGCGGAACGTACTTCGATCTGCTGGAGCACGCGCCGGGCCCGGTGGTGCGCACCGAGGAAGATTTCTTCGAGACCATGCAGTCTTTCGAGACCCAGCAGCTGGAATACGCCAAGGACCGCAAGGAATTCGTCGCCAAGTTCGGGGAATACGACCGGGGCGACGCCGCACAGAGCATCGTCGACCAGTTCTTTGCGCAGTGGAGCCGTTGATGACCAAGTCGAACGCAGCCGGGCCGCGGGACGTCTTCTTCGTCTCCAACAGCGTCAACGAGCTGGGCGGAATCACCAGTTGGTCGCACCAGATGGCGCGCCTGTTCGTCGAGCAGGGCCATCACGTGCACGTCGTCGGCATCGTGCCGCCGCCCGAGGGGCGGGTCCACGAACTGGCCGCCGACCTGCCGTACGAGACCACCACGCTCTATGACGTGCACCCGCCGAGCGTCCGCCCCGTTCGCGGCCTCAAGGACAAGCTGAACCTCGTCGAGCAGCGTCGGCGGACCGCCCGCGAGGCCGGGATGCACGAGCAGGCGGCCAAGATGAGCGCGCTGTTCCGGGCGGCCCGGCCGGGCGGGATCGTGATCGTCACGCAGGTGTGGGCGATGGAGTGGGTCGCGCTCGCCGACACCGCGGGCCTCGCGGTCATCGGAATGAGCCACGAGTCCTTCGAGACCTGCCGCCGCTCGTCCCGGTTCGCGCGCGTCAAGCGGTTTTACCAGGACGTCGACCGGATGCTGCCGCTCACCCGTGAGGACGCCGACCAGTGGATCCGGCAGCGGATGGACAACGTCGGCTTCATGCCGAACCCGCTGCCCTTCTTTCCTGACGTCCCCTCGGACCGCTCCCGGAAGGTCGTGGCCAGCATCGGCCGGCTCCACGAGGAGAAGGGCGTGGACCTGCTCCTGGAGGCATGGGCCAAGGTCGCGTCGCAGCACCCGGACTGGACGCTGCGGATCTACGGCTCCGGTGAGGAGGCCGACGCGCTGCGCAAGCAGGCGGCCGAGCTCGGGGTGACCAATTCGGTCGAGTGGATGGGCCGGACGAGCGATGTGGCCGGGGCGCTGCGCGAGAGCGCGGTCTTCGCGCTGAGCTCGCGCGGCGAGGGCTTCCCGCTCGCTCCCATGGAGGCGATGGCCACCGCGGTGCCGTGTGTGGCGTTCGACGTGGCGCCGGGTGTCCGCGAGATCATCACGGACGGTACCGACGGCTTCCTGGCGCCTCCGGGCAATGTCACCGAGTTCGCCCGGCACCTGGACACCCTGATGTCCGACCAGGAGCTGCGGGACACGATGGGTGAAGCGGCCCGCGAGAACATCCAGCGGTTCTCGACCGACGAGATTGTCGGCCGCTGGGAGGCGCTGTTCGCGCTCGTGGAGCGCTGAGCCGCCGGTACTTAAACGCCGCGGGCCGCCGGTTTTCACCGGCGGCCCGTTCTCGTTGAAAATTCAGGTATGTGGTGGTCTTTGTCCCCGCTGCTCGCGGGGAGTGCCCGGAGCCGGACTTGAACCGGCACGGCCCGAAGGCCAGCGAGGTTTAAGCTCGCCGTGTCTGCATTCCACCATCCGGGCTTGGGGTCCCCCCATGCCGCCTCAAAGAAGGCAGCACGAGCGTAGCCCGCAGCGCACGGGGCACATCTGCCACTCATCCCGAGGTTGTCTTATTTTATTGGCAACTGAGGGTGCATCAGCCACCGCCAGGGCCTCCGGCACATGCCTGATGCCCATGTTCGGCGTTGCGTACCACGGCGAAATTCGACCCCGAATTGACGGAAAGTCGACGCCCCTCCGACGCCTGTTCGATCCGCCGTCCGACCCATGCGGCGCCGCCCGCCGGGCGCCCCGGAAGCTGTCACGGCATCAGGGTCCGACTCCTACCCAGGGATGACGGAGGCGTGGTCGGCTAATCCCCTGGGGTGGTCCAAGGACGGTCACACGGGTTGACGTACCGGCCCTGCTCCCTGCCGGACGATGGAAGCCGTTGTTCTTCTGCCCGCTTCGCCGGCCGCCCGGCCGGCACCGAGGCGGCCGGACCCCTCCCGACAGGAGCCCGTTCCCGTGACCACCACCCACTCCGGCGTCATCACCGCCGGCCGCAGCACCGCGGTGGCCGCCCGCGCCACGGATCTCACCAAGGTCTACGGACAGGGCGAGACCCAGGTGGTCGCCCTGGACGCGGTCTCCGTCGACTTCCGCCAGGCCCAGTTCACCGCGATCATGGGCCCCTCCGGGTCCGGCAAGTCGACGCTCATGCACTGCATGGCCGGTCTGGACTCCATCTCCGGCGGCTCCGCGCGGATCGGCGACATCGAGCTGACCGGGCTGAAGGACAAGAAGCTCACCCAGCTGCGGCGCGACAAGATCGGCTTCATCTTCCAGGCGTTCAACCTCCTCCCGACACTGACCGCGCTGGAGAACATCACCCTGCCCATGGACATCGCGGGCCGTAAGCCGGACCGGGCCTGGATGGACCGCGTCGTGGAGACCGTCGGCCTGTCCGGCCGCCTCAAGCACCGCCCCAGCCAGCTCTCCGGCGGCCAGCAGCAGCGCGTCGCGGTCGCCCGCGCGCTGGCCTCCCGGCCCGAGATCATCTTCGCCGACGAGCCCACCGGCAACCTCGACTCCCGCTCCGGCGCCGAGGTCCTGGGCTTCCTGCGCAACTCCGTGCGCGAGCTGGGCCAGACCGTGGTGATGGTGACCCACGACCCCGTCGCCGCGTCGTACGCGGACCGCGTCATATTCCTCGCCGACGGCCGGATCGTCGACGACATGCCCGACCCCAGCGCCGACATGGTGCTGGAGCGCATGAAGGGCTTCGACGCCAAGGGCCGTACGAGCTGACCGACAGCAGCCGACTCCGCCACCCCGGACCTCTCCTCCAGGACTGACCACCCATGTTCCGTACCGCCTTGCGCAATGTGCTCGCGCACAAGGCCCGGCTGCTGATGACCGTTCTCGCCGTGATGCTCGGCGTGGCCTTCGTCTCCGGCACCCTGGTCTTCACCTCGACCATCTCCGACGCGTTCCAGTCCAGCTCCCAGAAGGGCTTCGACAACGTCGACGTCGCCATCCAGCGGCATTCCTCCGACCCCGCGGCGGGCGCACCCGGCGCGCCCGGTGCTCCCGGCGCGCCCTCCCCGCTCGACCAGAAGCTGCTGGAGGCGGCCGCCGGCGTGCCCGGCGCCGCCTCCGCCACCGGCACCGTCTCCGGCTTCACCGCCATCGCCGACAAGAGCGGCAAGCTGATCGGCGACGGCTTCACGACCCGCGGCAGCAACTACTTCCCCGGCAAGGACGGCAAGGACGCCCGCTATCCGATGCGGGACGGCGCCGCCCCCAAGGGCGCCGACCAGTTCGCACTGGACGCCCACACCGCGGACCGGGCCGGCTACAAGGTCGGCGACACCGTCCGGATATCCGTCGACGGACCGGTCCGCGAGCAGAAGCTGACCGGCGTCTTCACCACCGACGACGGCACCGTCGCGGCCGGCGGCAGCCTCGCGCTGTTCGACACCGCCAGCGCCCAGAAGATGTTCGCGGCGCCCGGCGAGTTCAGCGAGATCGACGTCAAGGCCGCACCGGGTACGTCCCAGACGGCCCTGCGGGACGCGGTCGAGAAGGTGCTGCCCAAGGAGGGCGCCGAGGCGACCACGGGCAGGCAACTCGCCGACGACCAGGCCAAGATGATCGCCCAGAGCATGGACGGGATGAAGACCGGCCTGCTGGCCTTCGCCGGTATCGCGCTCTTCGTCGGCGTCTTCATCATCGCCAACACCTTCACCATGCTGGTCGCCCAGCGCACCAAGGAACTGGCGCTGATGCGCGCGGTCGGCGCCAGCCGCCGCCAGGTGACCCGCTCGGTGCTGATCGAGGCGTCCGTGGTCGGCGCGGTGGCCGCGGTGACGGGCCTGGTGGCCGGTATCGGCATCGGCGCCGGACTGCGCGCGCTGATGAGCAGCACCGGCGCGAAGGTGCCGGACGGCCCGCTGGTGATCTCGCCGTCCACGATCCTCACGTCCCTGCTGGTCGGCATCGTCGTCACGGTCCTGGCCGCCTGGCTGCCGGGCCGGCGCGCCGCGAAGATCCCGCCGGTCGCCGCGATGAACAGCGTGCACGCCACCGCCACCACCAAGTCGCTGGTGGTCCGGAACACCATCGGCGCGCTGTTCGCCGGCACCGGTACCGCCGCGGTCCTCGTCGCGACCGGCATGTCCGACGGCAAGGCCACCATGGCCGCCGGTGCCGCGCTGCTGCTGATCGGCGTGTTCATCCTGACGCCGCTGCTGTCCCGCCCGCTGATCGCGCTCGCCGCCCCCGTGCTGCGGATGTTCGGGATCTCCGGCGTCCTCGCCCGGCAGAACGCGGTCCGCAACCCGCGCCGTACCGCCGCCACGGCCTCCGCGCTGATGGTCGGGCTGACCCTGATCACCGGACTCACGGTGATCGCGGGCAGCGTGCAGCAGGGCATCAACAAGATGGCCACCGCCTCCCTGAAGGCCGACTACGTGGTCTCCATGGCAAGCCGGACACCGCTCTCCCCCGACGTGGCGAAGAAGATCGCCGGCATGGACGAGGTCACCGCGTCCAGCCCGCTGCGCAACTCCGTGTCCCGGATAGGCACCGGCACCGAGTATCTGACCGGCGTCAACGGCAGGGACTTCGGCAAGCTCACCGCGCTGGACTTCACCTCGGGCGCCCTCGGCACCCTCAGCGGCGACCGCGCCGTCATCGACGACACCACCGCCAAGGCGAAGGGCTGGCACACCGGCTCCCGCCTCCCGGTGACGTTCGAGGACGGCAAGCAGGGCACGCTCACCGTCGCGGGCGTCTACCAGGGCAACGAGATGATCCGCGGCATCATCCTCGACAACGCCACCCTCGCCCCGCACCAGAAGCACATCACCGACATGCAGGTGATGGTCAAGACCAAGGACGGCGCGACCGCCGCGTCCAAGGACAAGCTGGTCACCGCGCTCGGCAAGAACCCGGCGATCACCGTCGCGGACAAGAAGGACGTCTCCGACGCCATCGCCCAGGTCTTCACCCTGATGCTGAACATGCTCTACGGCCTGCTGGCCATGGCCGTGATCGTCGCGGTGCTCGGCGTCATCAACACCCTGGCGATGTCGGTCTTCGAACGGGCGCAGGAGATCGGCATGCTGCGCGCCATCGGCCTGGACCGCCGCGGCATCAAGCGGATGGTGCGCCTGGAGTCGCTGGTGATCTCGCTCTTCGGCGGGGTGCTGGGCATCGGCCTGGGCGTGTTCTTCGGCTGGGCGGCCGGTGAGCTGATCGGCGGCTCGCTGCCGACGTACCAACTGGTGCTGCCCTGGGGCCGGATGGGCGTCTTCCTGGCCATGGCCGCGGTCGTCGGCGTGCTGGCCGCGCTCTGGCCGGCGCGCCGGGCGGCCCGGCTGAACATGCTCCAGGCGATCAAGGCCGAGTAGTCACGGCGGCGGGAGCGCGCGGGGCCGCCGGGACGGCCGCGCGTGCTCCCGGGAGGGCCGGAGGGCCCCGGTGCCACGGGCAACGTGGCACCGGGGCCCTCGGCCGTACGCCGCCCGCCGCCGACCCCCACCGGGCCGTCCGCGGGGCCGCGCGGCGCCCGTTTCAGCCACGCCAGTCGCGCGCCCGCAGGCGCAGCCCGGAGGCGCCGGAGTCCGGCGTACGGACCGCCAGCACCTGGTTGACCCCTATGCGGTTCCGCTCGAACGACAGCGCACACGCGGCCATGTAGAGCCGCCAGACCCGGGCCCGCCCGGGGGACGTGACGCGTACCGCCGCCGCCCAGTGCGCCTCCAGATTGGCGACCCACCGCCGCAGCGTCAGCCCGTAGTGCTCCCGGATCGCCTCCACGTCGCGCACCTCGAAGCCGGCCTCCTCCAGCTGGCCGACGGTCCGCCCGACCGGCGCCAGCTCGCCGTCCGGGAAGACATAGCGGTCGATGAACGCGTCGACGCGGTACGTCTCCTCGTCGGCCAGCGGGCGGCGGGCGATCTGGTGGTTGAGCAGCCGCCCGCCGGGCTTCAGCAGGGCGTACAGGGCGCTCGCGTACTCCGCGTACCGGGCCCGGCCGACGTGCTCGGCCATGCCGATCGAGGAGATCGCGTCGAAGGGCTCGTCGCGGACCTCGCGGTAGTCCTGCACCCGGATCTCGATCCGGTCGGCGAGCCCGGCGTCGGCGATCCGCTTCCGGGCGTAGGTGGCCTGCTCCTCGGAGAGCGTGATGCCGACGGCCCGTACGCCGTACTCGCGGGCGGCGTGCAGCACCATCGAGCCCCAGCCGCAGCCCACGTCCAGCAGCCGCTGGCCCTCCTTGAGGCCGAGCTTGCGGCAGATCAGGTCGAGCTTGTCGCGCTGGGCGTCCTCCAGGGAGGCGGCGCCGCCTTCACCGGTCCCCCAGTACGCGCAGGAGTAGACCATCGACGGGCCCAGCACCAGCTCGTAGAAGTCGTTGCCGACGTCGTAGTGGTGGCTGATGGCCGCCTTGTCGCGCAGCAGGGTATGCAGCGGGCCGCGGTGCGGACGGGCCTCCTCGGCGGGCGGGGCGGGCGGGACGGGGGCGCCGGCCAGGGACAGCAGCTCCCGGGCGGCGGCGCGGATCTCGGGGCGGGCCAGCGCCCGCAGGACGGCGGCCCGCTGCGGCTTGGGGGCGGCGGCGCCGCGCTCCCAGATCAGTCCGGCGAGGCGGTCGAGCGCTTCGTAGAGGTCGCCGTCGATGTCGATGTCGCCGGCCACCCAGGCGCGGGCCAGGCCCAACTCGCCCGGCTTGAACAGCAGACGGCGCAGCGCGCGGCGGTTGCGGACCACCAGCACGGGTGCCCCCGGCGGGCCGGACTCGCTACGGTCCCAGGCGCGGATCCGCACCGGGAACGGGGCTCCCAGCACCTCCCCGGCGAGCTTGGTGAGCCGTACAGCGGCGTCGGCCATGTCGCACACCTCCGTGTTGACGAGTCGGGCAAAGAAGTTTCACCCACCACGTAAACGCCAAGTGGGCGCCCAGTTAGTCCCGTTCGCCAGCAAGAGAACCGCAATACGTCCGGTTTTCGCCACACCGGACACGCCAAAGGGCGCCCGCCCCACGGATGGCGGACGCCCTTCGGGCTGGTCGGAGTACCGACCGGAGAATTCAGGAAGCCTTGGCCTTCGGCTTGTCGCCACCGGCCGCCGCGGCCGGGGCGGGCGCCGGCTTGGCCGCCTCGTAGAACTCCTCGCGGGGGTTCTCCATGGCGCCGAGCGAGACCACCTCGCGCTTGAGGAACATGGCAAGGGTCCAGTCGGCGAAGACCCGGATCTTGCGGTTGAACGTCGGCATCGCCATGCCGTGGTACGCGCGGTGCATGTACCAGGCGAGACGGCCCTTGAGCTTGATCTTGGTCTTGCCCATGACGATCATCGCGACGCCCTTGTGCAGACCGAGACCGGCCACCGCGCCCTTGTTGGCGTGGCTGTACTCCTTCTGCGGGAAGCCGCGCATGCCGGACACGACGTTGTCGCCGAGGACCTTGGCCTGCCGCAGCGCGTGCTGCGCGTTCGGCGGGCACCAGGCGTTCTCGTTGCCGTTCTTGCGGCCGACCATGTCGGGGACCTGCGCGTTGTCGCCGGCCGCCCAGATGTAGTCGCTGCCCTGCACCTGGAGGGTGGCCGCGGTGTCGACGTGGCCGCGCGGGCCGAGCGGCAGACCGAAGCGGGACAGCACCGGGTTCGGCTTGACGCCGGCGGTCCACACGATGGTGTTGGAGACGACCTCAAGGCCGTTGTCGAGGACGACATGGCCGTCGACGCAGGACTTCATGCTGGTCTTGAGGTAGATCTCGACGCCCCGGGACTCCAGGTGCTCCTTGCCGTAGGCGCCGAGCTTCGGACCGACCTCGGGGAGGATCTTGTCCGCGACGTCGACCAGCAGGAAGCGCATGTCCTCGCGCTTGACGTTCTTGTAGATCTTCGCGGCGTCGCGGGCCATGTCCTCGACCTCGCCGACGGTCTCCGCACCCGCGAAGCCGCCGCCGACGAAGACGAAGGTCAGCGCCTTGCGGCGGACCTCCTCGTCGGTCGTCGAGTCGGCCTTGTCCAGCTGCTCCAGGACGTGGTTGCGCAGGCCGATGGCCTCCTCCACGCCCTTCATGCCGATGCCGTTCTCGGCCAGCCCGGGGATCGGGAAGGTACGGGAGACCGCACCCATCGCGATGACCAGGTAGTCGAAGGGCAGCTCGTACGCCTCGCCGACCAGCGGCGCGACGGTGGCGACCTTGCGGTCCTGATCGATGGTGGTGACCCGGCCGGTGAGGACCTCCGCCGTGGGCAGCACGCGCCGCAGCGGAACCACGACGTGGCGGGGAGAGATGCTGCCGGCCGCAGCTTCAGGGAGGAAGGGCTGGTACGTCATGTACGAGCGCGGGTCGACGACCGTGACGGTCGCCTCGCCGTACCGCATCTTCTTCAGAATGCGGCGCGCCGCGTACAGGCCAACGTATCCACCGCCTACAACGAGGATCCTGGGACGCTCCGTGGTGCTCATGCAATCGAGTATCCACCCCCACATGGGGGGTCGCTCGTGAGCCCCTTCACAAGAATGTAGGAGGCGTCTGCTACACTCCGCCGGCTCCGTGACCGACGCCATAGCGAAGTTGGGGAACCACGGTGTAACGCGACACGTTGGAGACCCCTGTTGATCAGGGCTTGTCCCGCCGCACACCGCCGAACCACGCCTCGTGCGCACACTCGCGTAACACACCGGAAACGCGCCGTAGACCCGGCAATTCGCGGGCGGGAGGGTCTTAGGACCTTCGAATGAGGGTCGGACGGACAGATAGTTCGCCCATGAGGCGGGTTTTTCATGTGAAGGATTTCACGAACTTTCTTTCCGACCGCCCGCCCGGAACCCCCGCAACCCGCCTGAAGGCCGCTCAGACGGCGGCCGGTCCGCTCAAAATCCCACTCGCCGGGGGTGGTTGCCGTGCCGCGAACCGCCCGGCGGCACCGGCCGCCGGAACGGGCCCCGGCACGGCGAAGAGGCCGGGGCCAAGGGGCTCAGACCATGCTCCAGGCGATGCCGTCCAGAATGTCGTGTTCGCTGACGACGACCTCTTCAGCGCCGATGCGCTCCATGATCGACAGGAGGACGAGGGCACCGGCGCCGATCACGTCGACCCGGCCGGGGTGCATGACCGGGCTGGCCGCGCGTTCGGCGTGGGTGGAGGCGAGCAGGTCCTCGGTGATCTCGCGGACCTTGGCGAGGGAGATCCGGGAGTGATGGATGGCCGCGGGGTCGTAGTGGTCCAGGCCGAGGGCGATGGCGGCGACGGTGGTCACCGAACCGGCCAGGCCGACCAGGGTGGCGGCCTCGCTCAGCGGGACGGTCTCCTCGGCGCGGTCCAGGGCCGCGGCGATGTCCGCCTTTATGGCGGTGATCTGGCCGGCAGCCGGCGGGTCGCTGATCTCCCCGCCATGGACGAGGTGGCGCTCGGTCATGCGGACGCAGCCGACGTCGACGGAACGGGCCGCCCGTACCGAGCCGTCGCCGAGGACGAACTCGGTCGAGCCGCCGCCGATGTCCACGACCAGGTAGGGCAGTGCGATATGGGGGTGGCCGGTCAGTTCCCGGGTGGCGCCGGTGAAGGAGAACTCCGCCTCCTGGTCGCCGGTGATCACCTCGGGCTCAACGCCCAGGATGTCGACGACACCGCGGACGAAGTCCTCGCGGTTCTCCGCGTCGCGGGAGGCGGAGGTCGCCACGAACCGGAGCCGCTCGGCGCCCAGGCCCTTGATCACCGCGGCGTACTCGCGGCAGGCCGCGAAGGTGCGCTCCAGCGCCTCGGGGGCCAGCCGTCCGGTCCGGTCGACGTCCTGGCCGAGCCGGACGATCTGCATCCGGCGGTCCAGGTCCTTGAGTTCACCGGTTTCGGGGTCCAGGTCCGCGACCAGCAGCCGGATGGAGTTCGTACCGCAGTCGATGGCGGCGACCCGCTTCACTTGGCGTCTCCTTCGGGGGCGTCGGAGGTTTCCGAGGTGTACCGGGTCGCGGCGGCCGGGGACTGCGCGTCCTCCGGGGCGTCGCCGCAGGGGGACACGCACGGGCCCTTGCGCCACCACTCCGGGAGCATCGCGAGGGCCTCGTCGCCGAGCGGGTTGACGCCGGGGCCGGCCGCCAGCGAGTGGCCGACGAGCACATGCAGGCACTTGACCCGGTCGGGCATCCCGCCCGCGCTCGGGAAACCCTGGAGCACCTCGATGGCGTCCCGGCGCCGGATGTAGTCCTCGTGGGCCGCGCGGTAGGCGGCGGCCAGCTCCGGGTCGGTGGCCAGCCGCTCGGTCATCTCCTTCATCACGCCGTCGGCCTCCAGCGTGCCGATCGCGGAGGCCGCGCGCGGGCAGGTGAGGTAGTAGAGCGTGGGGAAGGGCGTGCCGTCCTCCAGGCGCGGCGCGGTCTCGACGACGTCCGGCTGCCCGCAGGGGCAGCGGTGGGCGATGGCGCGCAGGCCGCGCGGCGGGCGGCCGAGCTGCTCCTTGAAGGCGGCGATGTCCGCGGCGGTGGGCTCGGTGGGCTCGGTCTGGGGCGGAGGCGTTTCCATGGGCGCTTTCGGTGAGGGCGGCGGGTTCTGTCCGGTGGCGGCGGTGCCGGGCGGGGCGGCGGACCGCCCCGCGGGGCCGGCCGGCCGCCGGGCCCGGTGCGTACCACCGCGGGGGTCGTGCGGGCGGGACCGTGCGGACGGTCCCGGTGTCGACAGTACGGGCTGGGGCCTGTCCGATGAGCCAGGGCCGGGTCCCCGGCCCAGCGGCCAGGGCCTACCGCTGGTCCGCGGCGTCGACACCGTCCCACAGCTTCTCGTACCAGGGCGGCTGCGTCGCCGCCGCCCCCTTCTGTGCCGCGTGCACGCCGGATCCGTCCTGGACGGTGTAGGCGGTCTCGCCCGGCATGACGTAGTGCAGGTGCCGGCGGGCCTGCTGCCGGACGAACTCCGGATCCTGCCAGCGGGCCTTCTCGTCGCGCAGCCGGTTCAGCTCGGCGCCGGCGTCCTGGGCCTTGCGGCGCTGGTCGGCGATGTCCGAACGCTGGGAGATGTACTGCCTTATCGGGTAGGCGAGGGCGACGACCAGGGAGCACATCACCAGCGCGAGCAGGGCGGCACGGCCGGTGAGGCGGTTGCGTCGGGGGCGCCGCTTCGCGCGGTAGACGCGGGCGGCGGCCTGTTCGCCGAGCGCCTTGAGCCGGGTCGCGGTGGAGAACCGGTCCGCGGGCACGTGGCCTCGCCTCCCCTTCAGATTCCGTCGTGCCGCCGTGTCGCCACAACGACGTACGTCCCCGGCAACGGTACGGGACCGGTGCCGGGGACGGACGGAAGACGTACGGACGCTGCCGCGGCTGCGGCCGTCAGCCCTTGAAGCGGCGGACCGCCGAGCGTTTCAGGGCGTCAGCCCTTGAAACGCGGGAAGGCGCTGCGGCCCGCGTAGACCGCGGCGTCGTCGAGGATCTCCTCGATGCGCAGCAGCTGGTTGTACTTGGCGACGCGCTCGGAGCGGGCCGGGGCGCCGGTCTTGATCTGGCCGCAGTTGGTGGCGACGGCGAGGTCGGCGATGGTGACGTCCTCGGTCTCGCCGGAACGGTGCGACATCATGCACTTGAAGCCGTTGCGCTGGGCCAGCTCGACGGCGTCCAGGGTCTCGGTCAGCGAGCCGATCTGGTTGACCTTCACCAGCAGGGCGTTGGCGGAGCCCTCCTCGATGCCGCGGGCCAGGCGCTCCGGGTTGGTGACGAAGAGGTCGTCGCCGACCAGCTGCACCTTGGCGCCGAGCCTGTCGGTGATGACCTTCCAGCCGGCCCAGTCGTCCTCGAACAGCGGGTCCTCGATGGAGACGAGCGGGTAGGCCGCCACCAGCTCCTCGTAGTACTCGGTCATCTCGGCGGCCGAGCGGTCCTTGCCCTCGAACTGGTACTTGCCGTCCTTGTAGAACTCGGAGGCGGCGACGTCCAGCGCCAGCGCGATGTCCTGGCCGGGGGCGTAGCCGGCCTGCTTGATGGCCTCCAGGATGAGGTCGAGTGCCTCGCGGTTGGAGCCGAGGTTGGGCGCGAAGCCGCCCTCGTCGCCGAGGCCGGTGGACAGGCCGCGCTCCTTGAGGACCTTCTTGAGGGTGTGGTAGACCTCCGCGCCCCAGCGCAGCGCCTCGGAGAAGGACTCCGCGCCGATCGGGGCGATCATGAACTCCTGGATGTCCACGTTGGAGTCGGCGTGCGAGCCGCCGTTCAGGATGTTCATCATCGGGACGGGCAGGATGTGCGCGTTCGGGCCGCCCAGGTAGCGGAACAGCGGCAGGTCGCTGGCCTCGGCGGCGGCGTGCGCGACGGCGAGGGAGACGCCGAGGATGGCGTTGGCACCGAGCGAGCCCTTGTTGTCGGTGGCGTCCAGGTCGAACATCGCCTGGTCGATCAGCCGCTGCTCGGTCGCGTCGTAGCCGACCAGCTCCGGGCCGATCTGCTCGATGACGGCGAGGACGGCCTTCTCCACACCCTTGCCCAGGTAGCGGTTCGGGTCGCCGTCGCGAAGCTCGATGGCCTCGAAGGCGCCGGTCGAGGCACCGGACGGCACGCCGGCACGGCCGGTGCTGCCGTCGTCGAGGCCGACCTCGACCTCGACCGTGGGATTACCTCGCGAGTCGAGAATTTCGCGGGCTACGACGACGTCGATGGACGGCACGTTGTCTCCTTCATGGGTGTCTGGAGTTCTGCAGCACGAGCCTAACGGCCCCGGGCGGATCCGCTCGCCCTCGGCCCGCTCCGTGGGACGGAAAAACCCAACAAGCAGGCCAAAGGCCCAGTTCACGGAATGTTTGGGTGCATTGTTCGCTGAGCGGGGAAAGCGGCGGAAGGCGCCCGTCGGGCGGGCTGCGCGATGTCACGGACGCGACGTCAGGGACGCGACGTCAGGGACGCGACGTCATGACGTCATGGAGAAGCCCCGCCGCGGCGCGCTCGGGGGAAGTACGCGCCGGGGCGGGGCAGGCTCGGACGGCCGGTCCGGATCGGGTCCGGCTCACGTTCGGCTCAGACGGCCGGGCCGGCCGAAGCGGCTCAGATGCTGAGCTTCTGGCCCGGGAAGATGAGGTTCGGGTTGCCGCCGACGACGGACTTGTTGGCCGCGTACAGCGCCTTCCAGTTGGTGCCGTGCGCCTTGGCGATCTTGGCGAGGGTGTCACCGGACTTCACGGTGTAGGTCTCGCCGGAGCGGTGCGAGTGCTGCGGGGCCGGCTGGGCCTTCTCGCGGACCGGGGCGGACTTCTTGGTGGTGCCCTCGGTCTTCTTGCGGGTCTCGGTGGTGCCCTGGCTCTTCTTGACGGCGGAGCCGGACGCGTCGACGTTGGCGGCCGGGCCACCGGCGGTCAGGTTGCCGGCGCCGGCGCAGGACCAGGCACCCGGGCCCTGGATGGCGAGCAGCTTCTCGGCGACGGCGATCTGCTGGTCCTTGGTGGCCAGGTCGGCGCGGGCCGCGTACTTGGTGCCACCGGCGGCGGCCCAGCTGGAGTTCGAGAACTGCAGGCCACCGTAGTAGCCGTTACCGGTGTTGATCGACCAGTTGCCGCCGGACTCGCACTGGGCGACCTTGTCCCAGGTGGCGACCGAGGCCGCGGAGGCGGAGGTGGCGCCCATCAGCGGGACGGCGACGGCGGCACCGGCGACACCGGCCAGGGTGGCGACGCGGACGGCCTTGGAGCTGCGACGGTGCTTGCCCTTGTTGATCAGCATGGTGCGTTCGTTTCCTCACCGACGCCTACGAGGTGAGCTGTCGGGTTCGGGCCATGTGAGTTGCCCGGCCGTGTGTGCTGCACACACGGCTTCACCCCAAGCCGGCTGACCCGCTTTCACGGGCGGGGCCGGCACCTACCTTGGGTCCCCCGCTCCTGCCTTCGGCGCTTGCGCGTCGGTTGCCTCCGACCGCCGGCAGGATTCGGCGTGCGATCGCAGAGCCCGCTTTGGCGAGCGGTCCCGACCGTAAGCAGTAACCCGCTTGGTGTTCAAACCCCATGTTCTGAACCAAGTTGACCGTTTTTGATCATCGCAGGTCACATTTCCGCAGGTCGGCACCGGTATGGCAACGGGGGGCGGGCCAGGACCCACCCCCCGCAACGAGAGCCTTGTCTCACTTTGGAGAAACCGGACGAACCGCCGGTAACTACCCTTCCCCGTGCCCGAGATCGAGCAGCTGACCTGGGCGAATCAGGTCCGCGTCGGCGCCGACGACGTCCTTGTTGTGCGCGTAGAGCGCGGGCCAGCCGCCGGGCAGGTCATGGCTCCCGGCGATCGCTGACAGGGTGTCACCGGGACGTACGAGGTACCGGTCGGCACCCGCCGGGGGCGTGCCGTGCGCGTCACCGCCGCGGGAGGCGTGGCCGCCCGGGGAGCCGGCGGGGTCGTCGCCCCGGTCCTCGTCCGGGCCCGCGCCGGTGCCGCGACCCTTGCCGCCGTCACCGCTGCCGTTCCTGCCGTCACCCTTGCCCTCGCCGTCGTCCGGGGCGCCGCGGTGCTTGCCCCGGCCGGGCGGCACGGACGGGGCCGGCCGGCCGTCGCCGGGCCCGGGAGAGGCCGTACCGGACGGCGACGGGGTCGCCGACGGGCCGGTGGGGTCGGTGGTGGGGTCCGTGGTGGGGTCGGCAGGGCGATCGCCCTTATCGCCCTTGTTCCCCTTGTCCCCCTTGTTGCCGTGGTCGCCCCGGTTGCCCTTGTCGCCATGGTTTCCGCGGTCGCCCTGGTTGCCCTGGCCACCCTGATCGCCCTGGTCGCCAGCGTCCGTGGAGCCCGGGGTGTCGGGTCCGGGCGCCGAACCGGACGGGCCGGCGGTGCCCGAGTCGTCGTCCGACCCGTCGGAGGGGTCGGCGGTGTGCGAGTGCGACGGGCGCGGGGAGGGCCTGGTCGTGCTGCCGGGGTCGACGTCCGGCGTCCGGCCGTCCTTGGTGAGGCCGGCGTTGGCCGCGCAGCCGGGGAAGGCGTCCGGGCCGCGGTCGTCGAGTATGGCCTCGGCCACGGCGATCTGCTGGGCGCGGCTGGCGAGGTCGGGGCGGGAGGCGTAGGCCGAGCCGCCGTAGCCGTCCCACATCTCCTGGGTGAGCTGCAGGCCGCCGTAGAAGCCGTTGCCCGCGTTCGCGCTCCACACCCCACCGCTCTCGCACTGGGCGACCTTGTCCCAGGTGGCGGTGTCGGCGGCGTGGGCGCCGCTGGCGGCGAACAGCGGCAGGGCGAGGCCCGCGCCGGTTACTCCTGCCGTGACAAAAATGGCCGGTGCTTGACGGGGTCGACGATGCCGGCCGTTCCCGGAACGCATGCGGTTGCCTTTCGCGCGGCGGTTGAGTTGTCGGATCGGCGCCACAGTGGCCCCGGCCGGTCCGCCGGGTCCTGCCGTCGGTCCGGCCGCCGGTCGAACATTCGACCGCGATCGTCCGTGGAAAGGTAGCCGGGGTCACGGGTAGTCACAAGTCGGTGTAGTGGAGATCACGCGTAGGTCACGCAGCTGACGTCATGTCAGGTTCGGCTGGGCTCGTCGACCTTCGCCGGTCAGCGGCCGTTCGGCGTGAACTCCACCGGCAGGGACCGCAGTCCGCGCATGATGAGCCCGCCGCGCCAGCGCAAATCATCCGGTTCCGCCGCAAGCCGGATGTCCGGGAGCCGGGTCAGCAGGGTGGCGAGTGCGGTCTGCCCTTCGAGGCGGGCCAGCGGCGCACCGAGGCAGTAGTGGATCCCGTGCCCGTATCCCAGGTGCGGGTTGTCACGCCGGGTGAGGTCGAGGACGTCCGGCTCGGTGAACCGCGCCGGGTCGCGGTCGGCGGCGGCCAGCACCACGAGCACCGGGTCCCCCTCGGCGATCCGCTGCCCGCCCAGCGTCAGGTCCCGGGTCGCGAACCGCCAGGTGGCCAGCTCCACGGGACCGTCGTAGCGCAGCAGCTCCTCGATGCCGGTGGCGAGCAGTTCGGTGTCGCCGGCCGCCATCGACTTCTGGAGCAGCTCGCGCTGGGCGGGGTGGCGCAGCAGCGCGTAGGTGCCGTTGCCGATGAGGTTGACGGTGGTCTCGAAACCGGCGAAGAGCAGGATGAAGGCCATCGCCGCGGCCTCGTTCTCGGTGAGGTGCTCGCCGTGGTCGGAGGCGCGGATCAGGCCGGAGATCAGGTCCTCGTCCGGGGCGGCCGTCGCACCCAGGCCGGCCCGCTTGCTGTGGATCAGCTCGGCCAGGTACGTGCGCATCTTCTTCACCGAGCGGGCGACGCCGCCGCGCGGCCCCCCGCCGGACCCGGCTTTGGTGTGTCGCAGCATCATGCCCGCCCAGTCGCGGAAGTCGTCCTGGTCCTCGGGCGGGACGCCGAGCAGGTCGCAGATCGCGTAGATCGGCAGCGGGAAGGCGAACTCGTGGATCAGGTCCGCGCTCCCCCGGGCCGCGAAGCCGTCGACCAGATGGTCCGTCAACTCCTGTATGCGCGGCGCGAATTCGGCGACCCGGCGGGGGGTGAACGCCTTCGAGACCAGGCGGCGCAGCCGGGTGTGGTCCGGCGGGTCGATGTTCAGCAGATGCGTCATCAGATTCGCGCTGCGCTCACCCGGGATGCCGATCCGGCCCTTGCCGTGGGCCGCCTCGGAGTGGTGCACCGGGTTCTTGGACAGCCGTGCGTCGGCGAGCGCCTGCCGGGCGTCCGCGTAGCGGGTGACCAGCCACGCCTCGACACCGCTCGGCAACGCCGTCCGGTGCACCGGCGCATGCTCCCGCAGCCAGGCGTACGCCGGGTACGGGTCGGCGGCGAACTCCCAGGTGAAGAGGTCGGGCGCGGGGGTGGCCACGGAAGCGGCGGGACAGCCCGCGGGCTCACCGGCGGGCGGGGCGTCGAGGTGGGCGTCGGGGTGGGCGTCGGACGTCTGCTGCACATATCGACCGTAACCGCTGCCCCACCCGCACCGCCCCACCCATGGGCCTCACCCCGGCTCGACGCCCAGCCCCGCCAGGAACGCCGCCGCGGCCGGCGACGGCCCCAGCCCGCTCCACACCACCCGCTCGGTGCGCTCCGGCGCGGGCCGTACCCGCACCGTGTGCAGCCCGGTCAGCTTCCGGGCGAACTCCTCCGGCACCATGCCGACGCCGAGCCCGGCCCGGACCAGCTTCGCCAGGAACTCCACGGTGGTCACCTCGAACGCCACCTCCGACGTCAGCCCCGCCGCCCGGAACGCCTCCTCGCGCTGGCGGCGGGCCGCCGAGCCCTCGGCGTAGTCGACGAACGTCTCGCGCGCCACCCGCGCCAGCGTCGTCCACTCCCGCCCGGCCAGCGGATGCTCCGGCGGCACCACCGCGACCAGTTCCCCGTGCGCCAGCACCTTCTCCCGCACACCGACCGTGCGCGCCCCGGGCACCAGCCCGACGAACGCCACGTCCAGCACGCCCGCCCGCACCCGCTCGATCAACGGATCGCTCATCTCCATCTGGAGGCCGATCCGCACCTTCGGATACCTCGTACGGAACGCGCCCAGCTCGCGGGCGAGATCGACCGCCTCCACGGTGGAGATCGCCCCCACCGCCAGCCGTCCGCGCACCTCGCCGGTCGCCGCCTCCACCTCGGCACGGGCCCGCTCGGCCGCCTGGAGCGCCTGCCGGGCGACCGGAACGAAGGCTTCCCCGGCGGCGGTCAGCCGCACGCTCCGGCTCGTCCGGTCGAAGAGCCGGGCCCCCAGCTCCTTCTCCAACCGGGCGACCTGATGGCTGAGCGCCGACTGCACCACATGGCAGCGCTCCGCGGCCCGGGTGAACCCACCGGTCTCGGCGACCGCGACGACGTACCGCATCTGCTGGAGCTCCATGCGCGCGATCGTAGGCGCGTGACCACCCGCACCCGCCGCGTGGCCACCCATCTCGTTTCACGATCGATGTGATGAAAACTATGTGTTGGACCGATGGATGCGGCAGCCCCGAGGCTGGGTGCCATGAGAACCGTCGCGCCGCGGGAGACCGCACCGGAGACCGAGCCGGACACCCCGCCCCGCCTGGGGCGCGGCACCCTGCTGCTCATGTCCGCCGCCGCCGGCCTGTCCGTCGCCGGCAACTACTTCGCCCAGCCCCTCCTGGACGTCATAGGCCACGACCTCCACCTCTCCGCCGGCACCGCCGCCCTGGTCGTCACCGTCGCCCAGACCGGCTACGGGATCGGCCTGCTGCTCCTCGTCCCCCTCGGCGACCTCCTGGAACGCCGCCGCCTCGCGGTCGTCCTCTGCGCCCTGACCGCCGCCTTCCTGACCGTGACGGCCAGCGCCCCGAACGCCGCGCTGCTGCTGACCGGCACCGCCCTGACCGGCTTGGCCTCGGTCGCCGCCCAGGTCGTCATGCCGTTCGCGGCGACCCTGGCCGCCCCCGAGGAACGCGGCCGGACCATCGGCACCGTGATGACCGGCCTGCTGCTGGGCATCCTGCTGGCCCGTACGGCGGCCGGGCTGCTCGCCGAACTCGGCGGCTGGCGCACCGTCTACTGGGTCAACGCCGCCCTGATGCTCCTGATGGCCGTCCTGCTGCGGCTCCGCCTCCCGGCGCTGCGGACCACGGCCGGACTGCGCTATCCCGCCCTGCTGCGCTCGACTCTGGCCCTGTTCGCACAGGAACCGGTGCTGCGCTGGCGGGCGGCGCTCGGCGCCCTGTCCTTCGCGGGCTTCAGCGTCCTGTGGACCGCGATGGCGTTCCTGCTGTCCGGGCCCGCGTACGGCTGGCAGGAGTCGGCGATCGGGCTGCTGGGGCTGGTCGGCGCGGCCGGTTCGCTCGCCGCCTCCGTCGCGGGGCGCCTCGCGGACCGCGGACTGGCCCACCGGGTCACCGGCGCCTGCGCGTTCCTGCTCCTGAGCTCCTGGGGCCTCCTCGCGGCCGGAGGCGCGGGCGGCGGCTGGTCGCTGGCGGCGCTGCTGGCCGGGGTGATCGTGCTGGACCTCGCCGCCCACGGCGTGCACGTCAGCAACCAGAACCTGGTGTACGGGGTCCGCCCCGAGGCCCGCAACCGCCTCAACTCGGCTTACATGACCAGCTACTTCGTGGGCGGCGCGGTGGGCTCGGCGCTCACCTCGGTCGTGTGGAGCCAGGGCGGCTGGAACGGCGTCTGCGCGTTGGGAGCGGGGCTGGCGGTTGCGGTGGTGGGGGTTTGGGTGGTGGAGCGGCTCAGGCGGAGAACTCCCCACTCCTGACGGCCGTTACGAACGCAGCCCAGCTTTCGGAGGGAAAGAGCAGCGCCGGGCCGGTGGGGCGCTTGCTGTCGCGTACGGGGATGTGGGCGTGGCCGCGGGCTACTTCCAGGCATTCGCCTTGATCGCCGCCACTGTGACTGGACTTGTACCACCCGGTGAGGATGGACGAGTTGGAGACGATGCCCTTAGTGCTGCCCATGCGCGTGTTCCTCTGCTGCCGCCCTGACGAGGGCCAGTGACTCCTGCTGCGACAACGCGTCGCCCAGAGCCAGAGCGTAGGCCGTCTGGCAGGCACTCACCAGGGCCGGGTCATCCATCAAGTTCCCGGTCACGAAGCCCTCGACGTAGGCCACCGGGGCCGAGTCCGCAAAGCTCATGAGCGTGAGCAAGCTCTGTTGGAGCGCATGCGCCCCCACGTTGTTCGGCAGTACGTGCAGGCGCAACCGCCCCGCCTCTGCCACGTCCGCGATCCTGTGCAACTGGTCGGCCATGACTCGCCCACCGCCGACGCGGCGCCGGAGAACGGCCTCGTCGAGCAGCGTCCACGCGACCGGCTGCATCGGTCCGTCGAGGATGCGGCGGCGTTTCGTTCGGATGACGACGAACTCGTCAAGCTCCTCGGCCGTGTAGTTCGGCCGGTAGGCGCGGAACAAAGCACCCGCGTAGTCGTCGGTCTGGAGCACGCCGGGGACCAGCGTCAGCGCGAAGTACTGGATCAGCGTGGCTTGTTGCTCCAACTCGGCAACGGCCGCGAAATGATCGGTGTACTTGGACTCCAGATCCTCCAGCCACCGGACGAAGAAACCGTCCGTCCCCAGCGCCTGGTCGATCCGCTGCGCGTCATCCGGCTTCGGAAGCCGCCTGCCCGCCTCGAAGTGACTGATCAGCGTCGGCGAGCACACCACGCGCTCACTCAGCGCCTCCTGCGTCATGTCGGCCGCAATGCGCCGAATCTTCAGCTCCTCCCCGTACTTCTCCCTGGGGGTGCGTGGCCGGTGTTCCCTCTTCATGGCTGAACTCCCCTGCTTGACGGCTACGTTGTCGGGCTCGCCCCACTAGAAGCGTAGCCAGAACGACCCGCACTCTGTGAGGGAACCACCACACAGCGTGAAGAAACGCAGGACCCTCGCGACCGGCGTGCACCGGCCCGAGGGCGTGGCCACCAACCCCACGGAGGTTGACGACATGAACGAGCCTAATCGAGGGCTCATGGACGGCGGGCGGCTTCTGCCATGGACCGGTCCGGAAGGGAAGCCGTGCTACCTCCTCCCGAGCGACGGGGCCGGATACGTCTCCCGCATGGCCGACCGGGTCGAGGCGGCGCAGCTCGACTCGGCGGCCGAACTCATCGAGGAAGCCGGGCACGTCCTTCGTGCTCGGACGTGGACGCCCGGCGAGATCCATCTGCTCGCGGCCGACCTGACCACCTCACTCGCCAACGTGCGCCGGGTGGCGGTGAGTCGGGGCGCCCGGTTGCCCACGCCCGCGTACGACGACGCCGACACCGGAGCGGACGGCGAGCGCACGGCGGATCACTTGCTCTGATCCGGTACGGGGTGGCCCAGGGCCGCGGCCTTGCGGTACCAGGCCGCGGCTTCGGCCTCGTCACCGTCCGCCTTGTGCAGCTCGGCGAGGCGGAACGCAGCGTAGGCGTCGCCCTGTTCGTAGCCCTTCAAGTACCAGGTGCGGGCCTCGTCGGGGCGGTCGCGGAGTTCCAGGAAGCGGCCGAGGTTGGCGGCCGTCAGCGGGTCACCGGCGCGAGCCATCTCCGTGAGTTCCTCTTCAGGGCCATACACCACACGGCCCTCCCCGAAGCCGAACCTCAGCATCGCGGCCGCCCTCTCGTCGCCGGAATCCGCGGCACGACAGAGCCAGACCTCGGTCTCGTCCTGGTCGTTGAAGAGCATCAGCACGCGGGCGACGCTCCTCGCCACCTCTGAGTACCCGGCCCGCATCGCGTCCACGTACGCGCTGTAGGCGTCGTCGTCATTGCCGTCCCCCACCCGCAGATCGCCGAGCAGATGCGCCGCTTCCGGGTTCCCGCCCTTCCACCCGACCGTGAACCAGCGCTCGGCCCGCGCCCGCAGCAGCTTGCCCAGCAGCGTCGCCGCCTCCGCGTCCCCCGCTTCGGCGGCGGTCTCCAGGAACGGCTCGGCGGCCTTGTCCTCCCCGCGCTCGGCCAGCATCCGCCCGAGTCGGCCCGCGGACCGCGCTTCGCCGGCCTCCGCGGCCTGCCGGAACCAGCTCTCGGCCGCCTCCCTCTCCTCCAGCGACTCGGCGAGCACGCCGAGGTTGTGGAGGGCGGAGGTGTCCCCCGCCTCGGCGGCGCACTCGAAGGCGGCGCGCGCCTTCGCCGCGACCTCCGCATAGTCGTACGCCGGGTCCGTACGGGCCGCCTCCAGTGCACAGCCCCACACCTGGCCGTCCACGGCGGGCAGTTCACCACGCCGGGCCGCCGTCGCGACGAGGAACGGCGCGGCCCGCCAGGTGTCGCCCGTGACACGGTCGAGCAGCCGCAGCAGCCCGTGGCGACGCTCAACCGCCCAGGCACGCGCGTCCTTGATGGACTCGCGGTCCATCCCGGTCACGTCCGCGTAGCCCTCGTGGACCTTGAGCAGGAGGTCCATGGGGAGGGGGCCGGTGAGCCCGCAGCGGGCGAGGTCGAGGGCGGCGCGGACCAGGGCGTGGCCGCGCGGGTGTCGGTCGGCGCGGCGGGCGCGCCACCATTCCTCCCAGAGGAGGGGGGAGAGGGTGAGGTAGGCGGGGACGCTTTCCGGGCCGCTGCAACGGGCGGCTTCGGCCAGCCGGGGGTCGCTGATGAGCTGGGCACAGCGCGCCAGCCGGTCTCGCTCCGTCGCGCTCCACTCCCGCGGCAGCTCGACGGTGTGCGCCAGGTCCAGGACCCGGCCGCGGGGCTCGGCGCGGCAGGCGTCGTAGGCGTCCTCGCGCATGGTGGCGAGGACGACGACCCGCAGGGCGGTCAACTGGGCCAGCAGGCGCGGCTCCAGTCCGCCGTCGGCTTCACCCAGGTGCTCGTCGAGGTCGTCGAGCCAGATGACACAGCGATCCTGGCGCCCGTACAGCAGGGCGGGCAGCCCCCGCAGGTCCGTGCGGCGGGCAGGTGCGAAGACACGGAAGCCGGCGAGCAGTTCCACCATCGCCGTCAGCGCCGCGCGGGACTTCCCGGCGAACGGCTCACCGAGCACCAGCACCAACCCGCCGCCCGAACGTGCCTGCTCCAGCGCCGCGTTGAGGTCACCGTCGCGCTCCCGGAGGACGTAGGGCGTCAGCGCGGGGTGACCGGGCACGCGCTCGACGGGGCGGACGCCGAGGGCGATGGGGTCGAGGTCCTCGGGCGTGGGCCAGCCCTGCGGATCGGGCAGGGCCCCGGGGAAGCCGCCCGACTGCAAGGTCACCGCCCCGATGGTCTCGGCCTGCACCACGCTGCCCATGCTGCCACCGGAGATCACGTTCTCCGTCCGCCGTGGCTTCTCACTGCTCACCCGCGCCCCCTCATCTACCGCTGCCCCAACGGTACTTAAGGAGCGCCCCTTCAGCGGCCTTCGGCCGCCACCACCGCATCCCGATACGTCCGGGCCGCCGCGCGCAGGGCCGCCTCCGGGTCGACGCCCTCGGATTCGGCGCGGACGGCCAGCGCCAGCAGCTCGTAGCCGATGCCCGGCCCCGAGGGCGTCGGGACGTCCAGGCCCGCGGTGCGGACCCGCGAGGCAAGTTTCGCCGCCAGGGCGAGGCCGGGCTGGGCGAGCGGAATGCCCTCGGTGACGGAGTCGCGCTGCTTCTCCTCGGCCTTGGTGCGGATCCAGTGGGCCTTGACGTCCTCGGGGGTCTCGGCGGTCTCGACGCCGAAGACGTGGGGGTGGCGGTGGAGCAGCTTCTCGACGATCGTGCCGGCCACGTCGTCGACCGAGAACGGCTCGTCGGGGTCGTCCTGGGCGATCCGGGCGTGGAAGACGACCTGGAGGAGCACATCGCCCAGTTCCTCGCGCAGCGCCTCGCGGTCGCCCTCCTCGATGGCCTCGACCAGCTCGTACGCCTCCTCGATGGCGTACTTGGCCAGGTCGCGGTGGGTGCGGATGCTGCTCCAGGGGCACTCGGCGCGGATCTGGTCCATGACCTGGACGAGGTCGAGCAGGCGGGCGCCGGGGAGGTCGTAGGAGCCGGGGAGCAGCTCCAGGTCGGGCATGGTTTCGCGGCCGGAGCCGGCGAGCCGGGCCAGGCCGTCGGTCAGCGCGCTCTCGCCGTCGGCGGAGGTGATGACGACGGCCGTACGGGCGCCGGATGGGGGCACCTCCCGTGCCGTCAAGGCTACGGGGGAGCAGTAGTCGACCAGTTCGCGGGCGGTGGGGGCGGCGATCTCGACGGTGACGCCGGCCTCGCGTAGGTAAGGCAGCTGCGGATGGTCCGGGTCGGCGCACAGCACCCGCTCGGCGGCCCGCACGATCTGCCACGCGGGCCAGGACAGCAGTCCGGGGGCGACCCGGTGGCTGGTCGTGAGCAGGACCAGGCGGCCGGTGCCGGCGCCCTGGGGGTGGGGCTCGGCGCCGGCGTCGGCGGCGGAGGAGGCGTCAGCGTTCACGCATCGAACGTAACGCAAGGGGGTGACAGAGACGCCGGTGCCCGCCCCCTTCCCAGGGGTCAGGCCCTAGACCTGCTGCTGTTGTGGCGCGGCCGGGGTGATCCACGGGTCCTTGGTCTCGCCGAGGATGACCTGCTGGTCGTCCCACTTGCCGAAGCGCGGGTTGACGTCGATGCCCATGTCCCGGGACGTCTTGGACAGCACCTGGGCCAGCTTCTGCTGGCCCTGCGGCAGGTTGCGGTCCGCGCCGAGGTGCCGGGCCAGGCCGTCCATCAGGAGCTGGTTGCGGGCCATCGCGTCGATCTCGTCGGGCGCGATGCCCTGCTGGATCCACATCAGCTTCAGCCGCTCCGCGCCGCCGGAGCGCTGCTCGGCCGTCTCCCGCCACTGCTGGACGTCGGAGCGGGTGACCCTCACCCCGGCGTCCTTCGCGGCCCGCGCCAGCACCTCGTCGAAGATCATGCCGTTGAGGGTGGCCAGGCTGAGCCGCCCGGTGTTCGTGACCAGCTGCTCGCCCTGCGGGGACGTGGCCTGCGCGGCGCGGATGTCCCTCACCCTGGACTGCAACTGCGCGACGGTGATCCGCTTTCCGTCGACGATGGCGGCGGCACCGGGATGCGCATCGGTGCCGCAGGCGGCGAGCAGGGGGGTCGCGGCCAGCAGAGCGGCGGCGGAAACGGAGAGCGCTGTCCTACGGCGGAACACTTGGCCTCCCGGCAGATCGTGCGACGACGGAACGGACGGAGACTCGACCTTGAAGGTCGATGCTATGGAGTCGGTGTGGCCCAGGGCCACCGCTTCGGCCAACGATCCGTGCGGGGGTCGGTTCTCCGGGTGGGGCCGGGCGAGGGCGGGGCGGGGGCGCGGGGCGTGAGCGGTGCGCCCCCGGGCCCACCGCTGGCCGCCGGCTCAGCCCTGCACACCTGGCTCAGCCCTGCACACCTGGCTCAGCCCTGCACCTGGCTCAGCCAGTACAGCGTGCGGCGGATCTCCGACGGGAAGGCGTGGTGCGGCCCGTGGAGGCGTTCGGCGTCGTAGAGGAGGCGGGAGAGGGCGTCCTGCGCGGCGGCGCGTTCGCCTTGGGCGAGGAGGAGGTGGCCTATGGAGCGGCGGATCTCCAGGGGGCGGATCGGGTCGTCGGCGTAGTGCTCGAAGTACGGGAGGAGGGCGCGGTACTCCTCCAGGGCCTGGGACACCTCGCCGAGCTGCTCCAGGCACTGGGCGGCCTCGTAGTGGAACTGGAGGGCCTGGCGGGTGGCACCGGCGCCGGACTCCTTGGCGAACTCCTCGGCCAGGAGCCGTAGTTCGGGCAGTGCGCGGCGGTACTGGCCGTCGTCCATGAGGGTGGCCGCGTACTGCTTGCGGAGGGTGCGGACGACCGGGGAGTGGGCGCCGTGGCGTTCGGCGGCGGCCGGGAGGATGCCGCCGAGGATGTCCACGGCGCGGGTGATACGGCCCTGGTCGAGGAGGTCCTTGACCTCGTCGACGGCGGCGGCCACGTCCGCAACGGCACCGGTGGACGAGGAGGGGGTGAGGGGGGCGGACCCGTGCGATGCGCCGGCGGAGCGCTCGTTCCGGTCGCTCTGGAGGGAGGTACGGGGATCGTGGACCGGGCGGGCGGGGGCGGCCGCCGCGGCGACCGGGCGGGCGGCCGGTGACGGCTCAGGGGCGCGGGGGGTGGACGCCGCCCCCGGGGCGGGTGCCGGGGCGCCTGCCGAGCGGGACGGCCACGGGGCGTGCGGCCGGCGGAAGGGGCGGGTGGGGTCCATCGGGGCCGGCGGGGTGGCCGGGGCCGGCGGGGCGTGCGGGCCCACGGAGGCGGTGGGGAGGAGGGGGGCCAGGGCCGCGTAGACCTCCTGGGCGTCGGCGGGGCGTGCCCGGGGGTCCTTGCGCAGGAGGTGCAGGACGAGCGCTTCGAGGGCTTCGGGGACGTCGGGGCGGAGCCGGCGGACCGGGACGGGCTCCTCGTAGAGGTGGCGGTGCAGGACGCCCAGCGCGGTGGAGCCGGCGAACGGGACCTCGCCGCTGAGGAGTTCGTGCAGCAGCACCCCGAGGGCGTACAGGTCGGTGTACGGGCCGACGGCGCCGCCCATCGCCTGCTCGGGCGCCATGTACGCGGGGCTGCCGATGGGCGAGCCGGTGTGGGTGAGGCGGGTGGTGTCGGTGTCCAGGGCGGAGGCGATGCCCAGGTCGAGGACGACGACGGAACCGTCCGGCCGGATCATGACGTTCCGCGGCTTGAGGTCGCGGTGGACGATCGGCACGGCGTGGACGGAGGCCAGTACGGCGCAGAGCTGGGCGGCGACGGAGACCGCCCACGGCCAGGGGTAGGGGTCGTGCTCGGCGAGGTGGTCGGAGAGGTCGGCGCCGTCGACGTACTGCATGACCAGGTAGAGGTCCTCGTCGTCGCTGCCGGCGTCGTGGACGGTGACGAGTCCGGGGTGGTCGACCTGGGCGGTGACCCGGCACTCGCGGACGAAGCGGCGGCGCATCTCCTCGCCGTCCGGCGTGCCCGCGACCCGGTCGGGGCGCAGCAGCTTGACGCCGACCCGGCGGTCCAGGCGGCGGTCGTAGCCGATCCAGACCTGGCCCATGCCGCCCTGGCCGAGCAGTACGGAGAGTTCGTAACGCCCGGCGATGACCCGGCCGTTCACCGTCCTTCCTCCTTGCGGAGGTAGTCGCTCAGTTCGTCGAGTTCGGCGCGGACGCGGTCGATGCGCTGGGGCTGCGGGCGCCGGTCGGTTCCGTAGGGCGCCGGGGGCGGCGGCGCGGGGTGGCCGGACGGCGGCGCGTACGGGGGGAGTCCGGTGGCGGTGACGGCGTACGGGTCGGCGGGGGCCGCGGGCGGGGGGTGCGGGGTGCCGTAGGGGTGCGGGGCGGCGGCCGGGGGCGTGGCGGGGTAGGCGGCGGCGCCGTATCCGCCCGTACCGGCGGCGCCGGGCCCGTAGCCGCCGGTACGGGCGGCGCGGATGTCGACGACGAGGTAGTAGGCCACGGCTCCCGCTATCTGGAGGAGCAGGCCGCCGACCGCCGCGTTCGTGCGCCAGTCGGTCGCGGGGTAGCTGGTGATCACCACGCAGCTGCCGAGGAACAGCGCCAGGCCGCCGCCGAAGACCCACCAGCCCTGCTGCCCGCGCTGCACGATGGCGGCCCGCAGCAGCGCGGCCCAGGCCAGGAAGCCCAGGCTGAGCACCGTGGCGGCCACGAAGACCACCCGCAGCGTGAGGACCGTCCCGCGCGCCGGGGGGCGGTGCGGCGGAGGGGCCTGGACGGGGCCGTGCATCACTACTCCTGAGGGATCGCTCGTGGCCGGGGCCGGGGGCCGCGCTGCCACGGCGGCCGTTGGAGGCGCCGCCCTGTTCGGGCGGAGCCGGGAACTCGGGGGCGTGCGGGGCCGGGCGTACCTGTGCGCGCACGTGCTTGCGAGCGTATAGACGACGCCGGGCGCATGTGCGGGGTTGTGCGGAATGGGGCGGGCGAATTGCCTTGCCCGGTGGGCTGGTTGACTCACCCGGGTAGGCGAATTGCCTTACCCGGGTAGGCGAATTGCCCTACCCGGCTGGCGCGTTCGGCCGCCCCGCGCGCACCACTGGGCCGCGGCTCCCGGACCGGCCCGGCTCAGCCGGCCCGGCCCGGCTCAGCTCGGCCCGACCGACCCGTCCGTCAACCCGTCGTGGAGCCCCTGTACCAGCTGCTCGCCCAGCCGGGACGCCAGCCGCAGGGCGCCCTCGAAGGCGGCCAGGTCGCCGAACCGCCGCCCGTAGCGCCGCTGTTCGGCCAGCGGGAGCCGGGGCAGCTGCAGGCGGCGGACGTCGAGCCGGGTGGCGGTGGAGGCGTAGCTGCTGGCCTGCCGGTTGTTGGCGGTGCCGCGCAGGAAGCCGGCGAGGAACCAGGGGTCGAGGGCGGTGGGGTCGGGGCGCAGCAGGGTGAGGTTGCGGCCGAGGGCGGCGCCGGCGGTGGCCTCGTCGACGACCCGGGCGATGGCGCCGCCGCCGAGGACCGGCACCACGACGTCGCCTTCCCGGACGAGCACCGGCTCCTCGGGCGGGCCGGCGGAGGGCGCTTCGGGGAGCGTGCCGGAGGGGGCGAAGCCACCGATGACGTCATGGTCGGTGAGGACCGCTGGGGCTCCGTCGGGTGCCGCCGTCCCGGCGCCGCCGGCGCGCAGCACGAGGGCGCCGGAGCGGGCCAGTTCGCCGACGGTGGTCAGCGGCCAGCGGGCGGCGGACGGCCCGGGGGCGGCGGTGCGCTCGCCGGGTCGCGGGGTCAGTTCGGTGGTACGGGCGAGGGCGGCGGTCAGCCGGTCGTGGACCCGGGCGAGTTCGCCGGGGCCGCCGGCCGCGGCGGGCGGCGGGAGGTGCCGGGCGGGTGCCAGGTCGACGTCGTCGCCGAGGAGGTCGATGGCGGCCAGCGAGCGCCGTACGCCGGGTACTTCCTCGATCTCGCCGTCGCGGTCGAAGAGCTGCCAGGCGTCGACCGCGGTGGCCCGTACGGTCTGCCAGTCGGGCTTGTCGCGGCCGGTGCCGCCGGCGAGCGGCGCGGCGGTGTCGACGACGAGCAGGTGCGGGGCCAGAGGGGTGGTGCCGCCGCGCAGCGGCGACGTTGAGGGGCGGTGGCCGGGCGACGGGTGGGCGCCGCCGCCGGGCTTGCGCAGCACCCACAGGTGCAGCGGGATGCTGTTGGGCGGTGCGGCGCCCGCGGGCAGCGCGATGACCGCCCGCAGCGCGCCGCGGCGCAGCAGGTCGGCGCGGATCCGGCGGCCGGAGCGGCGGGAGGCGGCGGCGGGCGGCATGAGGAGGACCGCGGTGCCGCCGGGCCGCAGCCGGGCCAACGCGTGCTGGACCCAGGCCAGTTCGGATTCCGTACGGGCCGGGAAGCCGTACTCCCAGCGGGGGTCGTAGGCGAGTTCGTCGTGGCCCCAGTTGCGTTCGTTGAACGGCGGGTGGACGAGGACGGCGTCCGCGGCGAGCTGCGGGAAGGCGTCGGCGCGCAGGGTGTCGGCGGCCCGGACGCGGACCTCGGCGCCGGGCGCCTCCAGGGCGAGGCGGAGCGCGCTGAGGGCGGCGAGGTCGGGGTCGGCGTCCTGGCCGTGGAGGGTGGGCGGGGCGGCGCCGGGGGCCTCGTCGCGGGCGGCGGCGAGCAGCGCGCCGGCGCCGCACGCCGGGTCCAGGACGGTTCCCAACGGGCCTGCGACTGCGGCCAGTTCGGCCATCAGCGCGGCCGGTCCGGGCGGCGTGAGGGTGTACTGGCGGGGGTTGGCGTCCAGGTGCCGGCCGAGCAGGAAGGCGTACGCCTCGGGGGCGCCATCGGCGGTCGCGAGGTCGCCGGCGGCTCGTACCAGGGCGGCGGACGGGGCGAGCGCCTCGCAGGTCAGGCCCCGTACGGGGTGCTCCGCGCCGAGCCGGGCGGCCAGGACGGATTCCAGCATCGCGGGCAGCACACCGGTCAGTTCGGCGTCGTCGGCGGCGGCGCGCAGCTGCCGCCAGGCGGCGGGCCGCTCGTGGACCAGCAGCAGCACGGCACCGGCCTGGCGGAGTGCGGCGGCGGCCCCCGCCGGGTGCCCGACGAGCTGCTGCCAGACCCGCTCGCGCGGTGGCACCTCGGCGATTTTGCCCTGGTCGCGCAGCCACTGCTCGATGTCGCGGAGGGCGAAAGCGGGGCTGGTCTCGGTGCCGCCGACCGGCTTGGGGAAGTCGGCGTGCCGGCGCCGCCAGTTGCTGACCGCGGCCCGGCCGACGCCGGCGAGCCGGGCGATGCCGGCGGCGGTCACCTCGGTCGGGCGGCCGTCCGCCCCGCTTTCCGCGCTCGCGCGGGCGTCCGCGGCGCCGCGGGAC
>NZ_JBNHIN010000021.1:54308-57334 GCF_050054615.1 Streptomyces sp. YGL11-2 | reverse complement strand
GCCTCGTTTTCTGGGTTCGCGTGGGCGTCCGCGGCGCCGCGGGCCGCCCTGTCGTCCGTCGCCTTGTCCGGCACCTGGCTGGCTCCCGTCCCGATGACCCCCGTGTTCTCTGTGTCGACGAGCATACCCACCCACCTTGCACCCCTCCCTTCACGACGTGAACTTCCATATCTCGCAGATTCACGTTGACTCGGTTCACAGCCCATGCTCTTATTGACCCACCGATTCGACGGAACCGATTCCAGCGCCCGGAAGGGGCCCCTTCGCATGTCTCAGCAGATGCACTACCAGCCCGTCCCGGAGGGGCCCCACGGCATGCCGGGCGCCGCCCCCCAGGCGGCGCGCAACGGACTGGGCATCGCCGCCCTGATCCTCGGCATCCTCGGCGCGCTCAGCGGCATCCCGATGCTGCTGTTCTGGATCGCCGGACCGCTCGGCATCCTGGCGCTGATCTTCGGCCTGGTCGGAACGAGCCGGGTCAAGAAAGGCCAGGCCACGAACAAGGGCGTGGCGATCACCGGCACGATCCTGGGCGTGCTCGCGATCATCCTCGCGGTCGTCGGCGGCATCGTCACCGTCATGGCCGCCAAGCAGGCCGTCGACGAGATCAACAAGCAGGTCCACGGCGCACCGGCACAGCCCAAGGACGGCAGCAAGGGCGGCAGCAACAAGTCCTACGGCCCCGGCGAGTTCGCGACCTACCCCGACAAGGGCCTTGAGGTGAGCGTCACCAAGCCGGCGCCATACGCAGTCGGCGAGATCGCCTCGGGGCACACCGCCGGCAACAAGGCGTACAAGGTCACCGTGCAGATGAAGAACAAGGGCAAGGCCGCCTTCAACCCCGCCCTGACCCAGATCAAGGCGAAGACCGGCGCCGACGGCCGCAAGGCGGAGCAGATCATCGACGGCAAGATCGGCATCGGCTTCGACGGCTCGATCGCCCCCGGCGCGACCGCCACCGTGGACGTCGCCTTCGACGCCCCGCCGACCGCCAAGGAACTGGACATCGAGGTCACCCCGGACATCGACCTGCAGGCCGTGCACTGGAAGCTGCCCACCAGCTGACCCGGCGGGAGCCGCCCGGCTCCGCCCCCGCACCCCTCCCCCGACGGCCTCCGGCCCGGCACCGCGTCACCGCGGTGCCGGGCCGGAGGCCGTCGCGGTGCGCGGACCGATCCGCCCCCGTTCCCGGCCCACCCGCGGGAACGGACGGGCGCGCCCTGACGTCTGAGTCACCGACGCGCGGCGAGGGGGAGCGGCGCGGAGGTCGCGCGGCGGCCGGACCGGGGAGCGGGCGGACGGCGCGGCCCGCACCGCTGTTCCCACGCGTGGCAACGCGGGCGCGGGACAGGTGAACAGGGAGGCGGACCGCCCGGCGGACACCGGGCCGACCCGTTCACCCGTTCGAGTACCTTTTCGGAGACCGAGAGTGAGGACCCCCATGGACACGGCCGCAGCACCGGCGGCAGGCGACCGCGTCGGACCGGCGCGCGGCACCGCCACCCCGGCGACCGCGTCCCCGCCCCGTCCTACGGCGGCCCGCCTCGCCGCCCTCCGGGCGCCGCACCTCGACCCGTACTGGATCGCCGGGCTGTGCTTCCTCGCGTTCGCCACGCTCTCGTACTGCCGCTTCCGCTCCCTGTCCGACGTGTCCTGGGACCTGGGCATCTTCGAGCAGGCGATACGGGGCTACGCCCACTTCGGCGCACCGATCGTCGACCTCAAGGGGCCCGGCACCAACATCCTCGGCGACCACTTCAGCCCCGTCCTGGCCCTGCTCGCCCCCTTCTACCGCCTCCTCCCCTCACCACTGACCCTGCTCGCCGCGCAGGCCGCGCTGTTCGCGCTGTCCGCGATACCGGTGACCCGCGCCGCCGCCCGCCACCTCGGCCGCCGCCAGGGCCTGGCCATCGGCGCCGCCTACGGCCTGTCCTGGGGCATACAGAAGGCCGTCGACTTCGACTTCCACGAGATAGCGTTCGCGATGCCGCTGATCGCCTTCGCCCTCGAAGCGGTGCTGCGCGGCCGGTGGAACGCGGCGGTGTGCTGGGCCGCGCCGCTGGTGCTGGTCAAGGAGGACCTGGGCGTGACCGCCGCCGCCATCGGCGCGCTGGCGCTGCTGCGCACCCGGCGCGCGAGCCCGCTGCCCATCGCGCTGGTCGCGTTCGGCATCACCGCCACCGCCGTCACCCTCGGCCTGATCATCCCCGGCTTCAACGGCTCCGGCTCGTACGACTACTGGAGCAAACTCGGCGCTCACGGCGGCGCCTCCCCCGCCGTCCCGGTCGACGTCGTGCTCCGCACCGTGCTGTGGGTGCTGCTCCCCACCACCGGGCTGCTCGCCCTCCGCTCCCCGCTCCTCCTGGTCGCGCTGCCGACGCTCGGCTGGCGCTTCCTCTCCCACGACCCGCACTACTGGGGCATCGACTGGCACTACAACGCCGTCCTGATGCCCGTCGTGTTCCTCGCCCTGGTCGACGCCCTGCCGCACGCCCGCGCCGCCGCCCGCCCGTGGCTGCGCTCGTACGCGCACCATCTGCCGGCCGCCCTACTGGCCGCCGCGCTGGCGCTGACCACCAGCCTCCCGCTGACCCGGCTGACCGAGGCCGCCACCTACCGCAAGCCCCCGGGCGTGGCCGCCGCCGAGCGGCTGCTCGACCGGATCCCCGACGGCGCGACGGTGGAGTCCGACGTCCGCCCGATCAGCCACCTCACGGGCCGCGCCCGCGTCTACTGGACCGGCGACACCGGCGGTCTGGCCCCCGACTACGTCGCCGCCCAACTGCCCGAGCACCACACGCCCGAACAAGCCCTCGCCGACGTGACCGCCCGTCACCCCAAGTCCACGTACGTCCCGCTGGGCACCGCCGCGGACATCGTCGTCTTCCGGCGGACGTCGGCGGGCTGACGATGTTTTGTGCCCTCCCACGTTGTCGGCTGACCCGCCGTGGGGGTTTCCGCCGTTCTCCGCCTTCGGCGGAGGGGGTTGGTGGGCGGGGACGCCTTGTGGGTGGTGGGTGCCGGGG
>NZ_JBNHIN010000021.1:46002-54142 GCF_050054615.1 Streptomyces sp. YGL11-2 | reverse complement strand
CCCCCCCCCTCCGGCCCGCCCCCTCCCGTCGGCAGAGCGCCCCCGCCCGGTGGGGGTGATGATTTCCGGGCCGTCGTGGTGAACCCGGGGACCAGAAGCGCGGGTTGGGCGTGAGCACCCAGGGCCCCTCCTTCTCCCCCAGGGGTGGGGACCCGCGATTCCGGCGGGAGGGTGTGGGGCCGGAGGGGGGTGTCGTGGACGTAAAGCGCAGCAGTCCACGACACCACCCCGGAGGCCCCGCACCCGGCACCCACCACACACCGGGGCCCCACCCCGAACACCCCTCCGCCGAAGGCGGAAACCGGCCCACCAACCCCCTCCGCTCCCGCCGAAGGCGGGGAAAAACCCACCCGCTCCCCCGCGGCGGGACAGACGGCTACGTGGGCCGCACCCCAAAACGGCTCCCCCGCGGCGGAAAAGCCGGCTACGTGGGTGTCACCCCAGTGGGCTACGTGGGGATCAACCAAGGACCGTCGTCAGGAACTCCCCCACCCACGACAGCAGTTCGCGCCCCACCAACGGCTTGCCGCCGATCTTGCCGGTCGTCGGGCGCGGCACCAGGATCTGGCGGGTGGCCGGCTTGAGGACCGTACGGGGGTAGAGGCGCTTGAGGCGGAGCTCCTGGGATTCGCGCAACTCCACCGGGCCGAAGCGGATGTTGGAGCCCTGGAGGGTGATGTCCGAGACGCCGCAGGCGCGGGCCAGCATCCGCAGACCGGCGACCAGGAGGAGGTTCTCGACCGGCTCGGGCAGCTTGCCGTAGCGGTCGGTCAGCTCTTCGCGGACCGCCGCGATGTCCTCCTCGGAGTTCGCCGAGGCGATCGCGCGGTACGCCTGGAGGCGCAGTCGCTCGCCGGGCGCGTAGTCGTGCGGGACATGCGCGTCCACCGGGAGTTCGATCTTGACTTCGAGCGGGGGCTCCTCCTCCGCGCCGCCCTCCAGGGACGCGCGGTAGTCGGCGACCGCCTCGCCCACCATGCGTACGTAGAGATCGAAGCCGACGCCGGCGATGTGGCCGGACTGCTCGCCGCCCAACAGGTTGCCCGCGCCGCGGATTTCGAGGTCCTTCATGGCGACGTACATACCGGCGCCCATCTCGGTGTGCTGGGCGATGGTCGCCAGCCGCTCGTGGGCGGTCTCGGTGAGCGGCTTCTCCGGCGGGTAGAGGAAGTAGGCGTAGCCGCGCTCGCGCCCGCGGCCCACCCGGCCGCGCAGCTGGTGGAGCTGCGAGAGGCCGAAGTTGTCGCCGCGCTCGACGATCAGGGTGTTGGCGTTGGAGATGTCGATACCGGATTCCACGATGGTCGTGGAGACCAGGACGTCGAACTTCTTCTCCCAGAAGTCGACCACGACCTGCTCCAGCTGCGACTCGCCCATCTGGCCGTGGGCGGTCTGGATGCGCGCCTCCGGCACGATCTCGCGGAGCCGGGCCGCCGCGCGGTCGATGGACTCGACGCGGTTGTGGATGTAGAAGACCTGGCCCTCGCGCAGGAGTTCGCGGCGGATGGCGGCGCCGATCTGCTTCTGCTCGTAGGGCCCGACGAAGGTGAGGACCGGGTGCCGCTCCTCGGGGGGCGTGGTGATCGTCGACATCTCGCGGATGCCGGTGACGGCCATTTCGAGGGTCCGGGGGATCGGGGTCGCGGACATCGTCAGGACGTCGACGTTGGCGCGGAGCTTCTTGAGCTGTTCCTTGTGCTCGACGCCGAAGCGCTGCTCCTCGTCGACGATGACCAGGCCCAGGTCCTTGAACTTGGTCTCGGAGGAGAAGAGGCGGTGGGTGCCGATGACGATGTCGACGGCGCCCTCCCGCAGGCCCTCCAGCGTCGCCTTCGCCTCGGTGTCGGTCTGGAAGCGGGAGAGCGCCCTGACGTTGACCGGGAACTGGCCGTACCGCTCGGTGAACGTGCCGTAGTGCTGCTGGACGAGGAGGGTGGTGGGCACCAGCACGGCGACCTGCTTGCCGTCCTGGACGGCCTTGAAGGCGGCCCGGACCGCGATCTCGGTCTTGCCGTAGCCGACGTCGCCGCAGATGAGGCGGTCCATGGGGACGGACTTCTCCATGTCCTCCTTGACCTCGGCGATGGTCGTCAGCTGGTCGGGCGTCTCCGCGTACGGGAAGGCGTCCTCCAGCTCGCGCTGCCAGGGGGTGTCCGGGCCGAAGATGTGGCCGGGCGCCGCCATCCGCGCCGAATACAGCTTGATCAGGTCGGCGGCGATCTCCTTGACGGCCTTCTTGGCGCGCGCCTTGGTCTTCGTCCAGTCGGCGCCGCCGAGCCGGTGCAGCGTCGGGGCCTCGCCGCCCACGTACTTGGTGACCTGCTCCAGCTGGTCGGTGGGGATGTAGAGCCGGTCGCCGGGCTGGCCGCGCTTGGCGGGGGCGTACTCGACCAGGAGGTATTCGCGGGTGGCGCCCTGGACCGTGCGCTGCACCATTTCGATGTAGCGGCCGACGCCGTGCTGCTCGTGGACGATGAAGTCGCCGGCCTGGAGGGTGAGCGGGTCGATCTGCTTGCGGCGGCGGGCCGGCATCCGGGCCGCGTCCTTGCCGGCGGCCTTCTGGCCGGACAGGTCGGTCTCGGTGAGCACCGCGACCTTCAGGCCCGGGTCGATGAAGCCGTTGTCGATCGAGCCGCAGGCCACATGCACGACGGACGGCGCGATCTCGCCGAGGTCGGCCTCCAGGCGGGCGGCGATGCCCTCACCGCCCAGCACCTCGACCGTACGGGCCGCGGGGCCGTGGGCCTCGGTGACGAACACCGTGCGCCAGCCGTCCGCGAGCCACTGCTTGGTGTCGGCCAGCGCCCGCTGGGTGTCGCCCCGGTACGTCTCCGGGGCGTGCATCCCCAGCTTGAGGGTGTCCCCGTCGGCCTCTTCCTCGTCGGCCGCGCTGTATCCGATGTCATCGGAGGTGCTGAGCCCACTGTCACGAGAGGTGCTGAGTCCACTGTCACCAGAGGTGCTGAGTCCACTGTCACCAGAGGTGCTGAGTCCACTGTCACCAGAGGTGAACTGCGACACCGACCACCAGGGCATGCCCAGCTCGCGGGCCCGGTCGCGGACGGCCGCGATGCCCCACAGGGAGGCCGCGCCGACGTCGATCGGCGCCGCGCCGCCCCCGGCACTGGCCGCCCAGGACGCCTGGAGGAACTCCTGGCTGGTGGCGACCAGGTCGGCGGCCCGGGTGCGCACCCGCTCCGGGTCGCAGACCACCGCCATGCTGCCCTTCGGGAGGACGTCCAGCAGGAGTTCCATGTCGTCCACGAGGACCGGCGCCAGGGACTCCATGCCCTCGACGGCGATCCCCTCGGCGATCTTCCCGAGCAGCTCGCCCAACTCCGGGTGCTGCTCGGCGAGATCCGCGGCCCGCGCTCGCACCTCGTCGGTCAGCAGTAGCTCGCGGCACGGCGGCGCCCACAGCCCGTGCTCGGCGACCTCCAGGGACCGCTGGTCGGCGACCTTGAAATAGCGGATCTCCTCGACGTCGTCGCCCCAGAACTCCACCCGCAGGGGATGCTCCTCCGTGGGCGGGAAGACGTCCAGGATGCCGCCGCGGACCGCGAACTCGCCGCGCTTCTCGACCAGTTCAACGCGGGCGTAGGCAGCCGCCGCCAGTCCGTCGACGATCTCCTCCAGGTCGGCGGTCTGCCCCGTGCGCAGGCTGACCGGCTCCAGGTCGCCCAGTCCCTTGACCTGCGGCTGGAGCACCGAGCGGATGGGCGCGACGACGACCGAGACCGGGCCCGCGGTCGGGTCGTCCGCCTGCGGGTGGGCGAGCCGGCGCAGCACCGCCAGACGGCGGCCGACGGTGTCCGAGCGCGGCGACAGGCGCTCGTGCGGCAGCGTCTCCCAGGAGGGGAACTCCACGACCGCGTTGTCCTCGCCGACCGGCATCAGCGACCGCAGCGCGGCGGCCAGGTCCTCGGCCTCGCGGCCGGTGGCCGTCACCGCCAGCACCGGGCGGCCGGACTGCCGGGCGAGGGCGGCCACCGCGAACGGGCGGGCGGCCGGCGGGCCGACCAGGTCCACATGCGGCCGGTTTCCGTCGGCCGCGGCCCTGACCGCTTCGGCGAGCGCCGGGTCCCGTACGACGGCGTCGAGCAGACCAGTCAGGCTCATGAAAAAGATTCCGTCCCAGCGAGGCGAACAACGCGACCGGTCCGACACTCCCTCGGCAGCGCCGACGGGCGCGCACGGACCAGGGTTGCCAACCTTACGCTCGCCCACTGACAACCGGCCGCCGGATCGAGCAGCCGGCCCGTCCCACCCTTCGAGAAGCCCCGTTCCGCTCGGCGCCGGCGCGTGGAAGGGTGTCGGCAGAATCGTGTCGACTACACGTAGTGGGTCGGCCGCACAGGACGGTCGGGCGCGCGACGGCCGCGCCACGCCAGGAGGGGGCCCGGTGAGCCGCATCACTCAGGACAGCCACGGCGCCGGCCGGAACGGGGCCGGGAACCAGGGGCCGGGCGGGGGGAGCGCCACCGGCCCGGCCACCTCGCGGCGCGGGCCCGTGGTCGCCGCCCTCATGCTCGGCATGGCGCTCGCCGCCCTCGACTCGACGATCATCGCCACCGCCATCCCCCAGATCGTCGGCGACCTCGGCGGCTTCGCCGTCTTCTCCTGGCTCTTCTCCGGCTACCTCCTCGCCGTCACCGTCACCCTCCCCGTCTACGGCAAGCTCTCCGACACCTACGGCCGCAAGCCCATCCTCGTCACCGGCATCGCCCTCTTCCTCCTCGGCTCGCTGGCCTGCGCCGGCGCCTGGAACATGGCCTCCCTCATCGCCTTCCGCATCCTCCAGGGCCTGGGCGGCGGCGCCCTCCAGGGCACCGTGCAGACGATCGCCGCCGACCTCTACCCGATGAAGGAACGCCCCAAGATCCAGGCCAGGCTCTCCAGCGTCTGGGCCGCCTCGTCCGTCGCCGGGCCGGGTCTGGGCGGGCTGCTCGCCGCGTACGGCGACTGGCGCTGGATCTTCCTGGTCAACCTGCCCGTCGGCGCGCTCGCCCTCTGGCTGATCGTCCGCCATTTCTTCGAGGACGACGCCCGCCACGACAGCGAACGGGCCCGCACCGCCGCCGGGCGCCGCCCCCGCGTCGACTGGCCCGGCGCGCTCGCCATCTTCGCCTGCGGCGGACTGCTGCTCACCGCCCTCGTCCAGGGCGGCACCGCCTGGCCCTGGCTCTCCGCGCCGTCCCTGCTGCTGCTCGCCGGCAGCGCGCTGTGCGCCGCGGCCACCTTCGCCATCGAACGCCGCGCCGCCGAGCCGATCATCCCCGGCTGGGTCTGGCGCCGCCGCACCATCTCCGCGGTCAACCTCGCCCTCGGCGCCCTGGGCCTGCTGATGGTCGCCCCCACCGTCTTCCTGCCCACCTACGCCCAGACGGTCCTCGGCCTCGGCCCGATACCCGCCGGCTTCGTGCTCTCCGTGATGACCCTGAGCTGGCCGATATCCGCCGCCTTCAGCAGTCGCGTCTACACCCGCATCGGCATCCGGAACTGCGCGCTCCTCGGCATGGCCGGCGCCGGCCTGGTCCTGCTGGCCTTCCCGCTGCTCCCCTACCCGGGCGCCGCCTGGCAGCCCGCGCTGCTGATGCTGGCGCTCGGTGCCGCGCTGGGCCTCTTCCAGCTCCCGCTGATCATCGGCGTCCAGTCCTCGGTCGGCTACGCCGAGCGCGGCACCGCCACCGCCTCGATCCTCTTCTGCCGCCAGGTCGGCCAGTCCATCGGCGCCGCCCTCTTCGGCGCCATCGCCAACGCCACCCTCAACGACCGCCTCGCGCACGCCCCTTCGGCCATCCGCACCGGTCTGCCGCACGACCTCGACGCGGTCTCGCACGCCCTGGAGCACGCCGGTGCGCTCACCGCCCGCACCGCCGACTACCTGCGCCGCGCCGTCGACACCACCGTCCACCACGTCTACCTGGGCGCCGCCGCTGCCGCCGCCCTCGCCCTGCTCGCCGTGCTCCTGCTCGCACCGCGCCGCTTCCCCGTCCACGCGGATGCCCGCACGGGCGCGAGCACCCCGGACGCGGCCGCGCCGGACAGCCCATAAGCCGCAGACAGCGACATCTGGAACCGAATCTCTCAAATTCCTAAACATGGGCAAAATTCGGACATTCGGGAGTGCATTCCAGCCCCGAGTCCCGAAGATGATTGCCACATACAGCAGCTTCACAGGATGGTCGTCGGGCAAGCGCGAGACGAAACGATGGATTGCCGCTTTACGGCGATCATCGAGACGCTTATTCATCGCGACGCCATCGACGGTGGCCCCGAAGCGACCTCGCGATTCGACATGCGAATGAAGGAAAACCTGTGATCTCAAAGACGAAGAAGGCCGCGCGTTCCCTGTCCGTGGCCTTCGCCGCAGCCGCGACGCTCACCCTGACCGTGCCGACCGGAAACGCGTTCGCCATCGACCATGTCGCCTGCAAGGGCGGGGAGAACTTCCTGAAGATCTGGTCGCACCTCGGCGACAGCCAGAGCGTGGACTGCTACGCGAACGGCGGGAAGACCGACTTCGGGGGGTGGTGGGTCGACAAGATCTCCACGGGGAACAACGACATGGTCTATTACGACGACAATGGCGACTCGGTGAAAGTCGAGCGGTGGCACGAAATCACCTTCCCGAACCGTCCGCCGAAGGTCAACGCCATCGAAATTCTCTGAGGAGGCAACGGGTCGGTTTGCCCGGATGGCCAATTCGCTGATTGTCCGTTCCTGATTACCGCCCCTTGTCGGGCGAGCACGGGATTTCCGTAGCGGGAATCCGCTCGCACCCGGGCCACGGGTGCCGGCCACGCCTTCCCGGCGTGACCGGCACCCGTTGGTAAGCGGTCGCCCCGAACTACGAGCGCCCGCCGCCGCGCTCCATGCGGGGCCGCTGGGTCTCCACCGTCTCCTCGTTGTCCGGTTCGGCCTCGGGGGCGGCGCCACCGGCCGCGGAACCGGCGTCCCCGCCCATGGCGGCGAAGTCCCCCGGGTCCTTGCCGGTGAGCGCCGCCAGGCTGTTGCGCACATGCGCCATATGGATCCGGACCTCCTCCCGCTCCTCGTCGTTCTCCCGCACGATCCGCTCGGTGGCCCGCTCGATCCGCTCCGCGTCGACCCGCGCCTGTGCCAGCAGCTCCGCGGCCCGCGCCTCGGCGTCCTCCTGGCGGTGCCGGGCCGACTCCTCGGCCTCCGCCGTCAGCCGCCGGCGCTCGGTCACGACGGCCTCCCCGTGCGCGTCCAGCTCGGCGACGCGCAGGTCCATCTCGGCCGCCAGGCTGGTCAGTTCCCGCTCCAGGCCGTCCCACTCCTCGTTCTGCCGCGCCTCCTGGTCCCGCAGCAGCTGCGCCGTGCGGCGGCGCATCTCCACCAGCTCCGCGGACGCCTCGGACCGCAACTGCTCGGCGTCCTTGACCGCCCCGGCCACCAGCGCCGACGCCGCGTCGCACGCCGTCTCGTCGATGCGGCGCGCGTCCTCCGACGCCTCCGCGCGCAGCCGCTGCGACGCCTTGTCCGCCGCCGTCTGCGTCTGCTTCCCGAACGCGGCGGCATCGTCGCGCAGCCGCTCCGCGGCGGCATCGGCCTCGGACCGCAGCCGGGCCGCCTCGGACTCCGCCGTCGTCAGGATCAGCCGGGCCTGATCGCCGAGATCCTCGTACGTCTGCTCCGGCAGCTGCGCCACAAAGGCGCGCAGCTCGGCGACTTCGGCCCCCATCTCGTGGCACAGGACCGTCAGCCGCGCGGCGCGCTCCCAGCAGGAGTCCCTGTCGATGGAGAGCCCCTCGACGCGCCGGTCCACGTCCTCAGGGCGGTAGCCGCGTCCTCGTACGGTCTCGAACCCGTAAGGCGAAACCGAAGTACTCATCCCTCAAGCCCCTCTCCGCTGCGCTCAGCAGTCGCGCGGATCCGCATACCTCCGTACAGTCCCGCGCACATCTTTCTGGATCGGCCCGAAGCGGCTCCATTACGACACTCCGCCCATTCCCTCCCACAAGGATGCGGTATGTGCCGACAGAAGCCGGAATTGGATCTTCGCCCGCGAGGGGGGTGCGGAGTATCAACGACCTGACGCGGTCGGATGTCACGGCATGCACGCCGGGCGCCCCGCGGCGGCGCGCCGCACCGCGCACCACGGAAAGAAGGGGCG
>NZ_JBNHIN010000021.1:0-45839 GCF_050054615.1 Streptomyces sp. YGL11-2 | reverse complement strand
GTCAGCCGACCCGGCGCGGCCCCAGGTCCTGTCCTACAACAGGCCGTCCCACATCTGCTCCAGCAGCACCGACCACCAGGTCTCCGGCGACCCCAGTGCCGGCGGGTCCAGCGCCACCAGCTGCGCCTGGAAGTCGACCGTCCAGCGGCCCGCCTGCTCCGGCGTCAGCCCGTAGCGCAGCCGCCACATCCGCCCCAGCATCGCCAGGCAGCGCACGAACTCCGGCAGCCCGGTGTTCACGAACTGCGGCGCCATCGGCTGCCCGCCGGGCCCGGCCTCCAGTGGGACCGCGACGATGTTCGCGGTCCCGTACTGGACGCACAGCTGACGGCCGAAGTCGTTGCCCATGACCAGGTACGAGCCCGCGTCCGGCGCTGGCTGCACACCGCGTTCCGCCGCCAGCTCCGCCAGCGTCGGCACCGGGCGGCCCGGCTGCGCCTGCGCCCAGAAGAACGGCCCGAAGTCGACCGGCAGCCCGGCCCACACCAGCATCTGCGCCACGACGTCCGGTACGCCCTGCCGGGAGACCGCCCGCTGGTCGAAGCGGAATATCCCCTGCGGGCCGAACGCCTGCTCCAGCTCCTGCCCGATCGCCGGCGGCGGCACCGGCATCGCCGGCTGCACCTGCGACGGGTGCGGCAGCGGCGCCCGGACCGGCGCCGGCCGCGCCGGGCCGTCCGCGACCTGGTGCAACTCGCCCTGGTGCTCCACGAGATGGCGCACGCCCTGCTGCCGCGAGGCGTGGTCCCGGCCGTACGCGGCGGTGTGGCTGATCCGCACCTGCGGCCAGGTCTCCCGGATCATCCGGGCGCAGTAGCCACCGGGCAGGTCGCAGCACTCCAGCTCGGTGTGCAGCTCCACCACCTGCTGCGGCGGGACGTTCATCGCGCGCAGCTCGTGCAGCAGCTGCCACTCCGGGTGCGGCGTCCCGGGAGCCGAGCGGCGCACGATCTTCTGCTCGGAGCCGTCCGGCGCGCGGTAGCTCAGCACGGCCATGTATCCGGGGCCGACGGTCGGCTGACCGCCGGGGGCCTGCGGATAGCCGTACGCGCCGGGCGCACCGGGGCCGGGACCACCGGGACCGGGCGCGCCGGGGCCGGGCACACCGGGCGGGCCCGGCTGGGGGTACGGCCCAGCGGCGGCCGGGGCGGGACCGGGCAGGTCCGGAGGGGCCACCGGAGCGCCCGGCGGGGGCACGCCGGGACCGGCGGACGGCGGCATACCGGGAGCACCGGGGCCACCCGGACCGCCCCGACCACCGGGACCCGGCAGTGCGGCGCCGCTCGCGAGCATCGTCGCCGCGGCGTGCACGCCACCGCCGACGGCGCCCGGCGGAGCCGGCGGCGGAGGCGGACCGCCCTGGCCGCCGGCGCCCCGGCCGCCCGCGGACGCACCGGGCTTGCCGGGCGCCCCCGGGGGCTTGGGCGCGCCGAGCGCACCGGGAGGCGCGGGCGGCGGCGGCGCGCCGGGACCGCCGGCGCCCGGACCGTTCGCCGGACCGGCGCCGGGCATGCCGGCCTGCAGCGCCGCACCGTCGGCCAGCATCGTCGCGGCGGCATGCACCCCGCCGCCGGGACCGCCCGCACCGGGACCGGCCGTACCGGAGGCGCCCGGCCCACCGGCCGCACCGCCGTGCGAAGGCCCGTCCACCGCACTCAAGTCCAGGTCCGCGGCGTCCAGTTGGGACACCAGCTGCGTGGGTACGTACCCGCCGGCCGGCGCACCGGGCGCACCGGGGCCGGAGGGTGCCGGGCCGTCACCGGGGCGCGCGTCCGACTTCTGCGTCGCCTCGGCCGCGACCGCCTCCGGGTCCGGTCCACCGGTCCGGCCCGCCCCGGGAAGACCGGGTGCGCCGGGAGGCGGCGGCGGGCCCCCGGCGTTACCGGGCGGTGACGCGCCGTCGGCCGGCATCGTCGCCACGGCATGCACCCCGCCCGAGTACGGAGGCACCGGGGGCGGCAGGGGCCCCGACGGCGGCGGCACCACACCGGGCGGCGGCGGCACATCGGCGACCGGCGACCCGGACGGCGGCGGCAGGTCCGGCAGCCCCGGCGGGGGCAGGGACGGGCCGGTCGGCGGGGGCGGGGGCATCATCCCGGGCGGCGCGGGCGGCATCGGCGGCGGTGCCGACGGCATCGGCGGAGCCGCGGGCAGCCCACCGGGGCCGCCCGGACCCGGCTGCCCGCCGTCCGGGGAACCCAGCACGGGAGCCACCTGCGTACGCGGCAACTGGCTGCCGCCGTGCAGCAGTTCGGTCTTCGCGTCGGGCCGCGCCCGCGGCGCCGAAGGGGTGTCGTCCGCCGCGTCGAAACCGGCGAGCGGCGGCGCGAACACGGTCTGCGGCAGCCCCACCGACCGGTCCTCGCCGTCGTCGTCGGAGGTGGTGTCCGCTGCGGCCCACGGCGTCTCCCCGCCGGAGGCCGCACTCGGCACCGCGGGGGAAGGAGGTGGAGTGGAAGTCGGAGTTGGGGAAGGGGGCGCCGCGGCGTCGTTCACGTTCACCTCGGCCCAGGCGTCCGCGGCGGCCGGGCCGGCAGGGGGGCCGGAAGCGGAATCCGGCCCCGAACCGGGACCCGCGTCGGGGCCGGACGCCTGCCCGGCCGGCGAACCCGCGCCGTCGCCCGTGCCCGTGCCGCCGGTGCCCTTGCGACCGCCGATCCCGATCGCGTCCGCCGCCTCCTGCAGCCACTCGGGCGGCGTCAGCAGGAACGACGTGGCCTCCAGATCGATCCGCTGCGGCGGTGCCTCCGGCGCGTGCCCGCCGTCGACCGGCGTGCCGTACTGCTCCTCGTACCGGCGGATCACCTCGCCCACCGTCAGCCCCGGCCACAGCGTCGTCTCCCCGCTGTCCCGGGCGATCACCAGCCGGCTGCGGCCACCGTCGGCCCCCGGACCGGCCTCGCGGTCCTCCGCCCAGGCGACAAAGCCCAGGTCGAACTCCCGTACCCGCACCTCGCGCTGGAGCGGCGCCGGCACATCGCCGTTCACCCACTCCTCCGCGCGCTCCTGCGCCTGCGCGAACGTCACCACCGCGATCAGCCCCCCACCGGCACGGCGTACGCGAAGCCGCCGTCCACCATCAGGTTCGCCACCGTCTCCAGCTCCGGCGGATTGCCCGCCAGCCGTTCCAGGAACTCGTCGAAATCCGCACCGCACGGCAGCAGCAGCCGCGCCACCCGCTCCTGCACCGCCAGACCGTCCTGGTCGCGGGCGTCGTCGTACGGGCAGAACCACACCGAGCCCAGTCCCTCGCCGCGCACCTTCACCGCGACCACACCGCCCTGCGCGAACGCCACTCCCAGATAGTCCTTGGTGAAGTGGTCCCGCAGGCACTTGTTGACATAGATCAGGTCGTTCAGGGCCGCGTCGTCCCGCACCGTGAAGAACGGCTGGTCGACCAGCAGCCCCAGCTCCGCGTCCAGCGCCGCGCCCACCGGCGCGCACCCGCCCGCCGCCTTCAGGAACGACCGGTAGGCGCCCGGCAGGCGGTAGCCCAGCGCCTCCTCGGCCTGTGCCAGCTGCTCCTCGGTCACCGACAGCTCGCGCCGCGGCAGGCCGAAGTGCACCGGCCGGGTCTCCTGCAACGGCCGGGTGCCCCGCTTGTCGTGCGCCACCGCGGCCGTCGCCAGCCCCGCGTGGTGCCGCAGCAGCGCCTTCACCTCAACCGGGATCAGCTCCATGCGCCGGGTGCCCGCCACGTGATGCCAGGTCCAGCCGTGCGGCGTCGCCACCGCGGGCACGTCTATCCACAGCTCGTGGCCCTGCGCGTGCAGCGCCGCGTTCGCCGACACGTAGTCCGTCAGCCGCAGCTCGTCGACGCCGAAGCCCTCCGGCGGCTCGGCGATCTCCGCCGCAGCGCGGGCGTACGGCGAGAAGTCCGGGAAACCGTTCCCGTCCATCCGCACCCCGGCCGGATGGCGCGCGGCACGCACCGGATCCGGGAAATGCACGACCTGCCCGGCGTAGGCCGAGTTCGGTGGCGCGGGACGTCCTCCGGCCTGGAGGCCGGGATGCGCCCCCAGCCCTTGCCGACCTGTCGTCATCGCGGTTGCCCCCTGGCTGAAGCTGGCTTTGGGGCACAGCCTATGCGGTGCCGCAACGCCCGCCCGTCGCCCGTCCCCACCCCTCAACGGCGCCGCCGCGCGGCGACTCCCCCAACCGCCCCCGCCCACCCACGTCAGCCCCGTGACACACCGCCGTCACCCAGGCCCCCACGGCCCCCGGCACCACCCCGCGGAACCCCGCCCACCAGCCCCGTTACCGAGCATCCGACGAACCGTCACAGCCCAGTGACATCCCTGACAGCGCGCCCGACTACCGCAACGCCCAGCACATTTGGCAGTCTGACTCCGCAACCGGGGGGATTGCAGGGAGGGAAGCACCACCATGAGCACCACGGCACACCAGACATCGACCACCGGCGACCCCCGTGCCACCGGCGACCCCCGCATCGGCTGGAGCGGCACCGCCGACACCGACCGCGCCCCGGTCCTCCGCCACCGCCGCGACGGCATCCTCCCCACCATCGGCGCCGCCCTGTCCGTACGCGGACAAACTCTCACCTGTACGGCCAGCAAGGCGGAACAGCCCCCCACCCTGCACCCCCTCGTACAGGACTTCCTCGACACCCTCGCCACCGACCGGCGCGACCGCTTCACCGGGCGCTGTCCCGAGGCCGTCCTGCTCTCCCGCCACCTCACCGCCGTCGAGGCCAACCGCGGCAAACGCGCCTCCCGCAAGCCCCTCACCAACGGCGAGGCTCGCCGCGCCCTGAAACACTCCAAGATCACCGCACGTCACATCCGCGAGGACGGCGACCCCGAGCACGGCAGCTACGCACCGCCCTGCCGCTCCTGCGACGCCCTCCTCGCCCACTTCGGCGTCATGCCCATCGGGGCGACGACGCCCCAAGGGAGCTGACCGCCACCATGCCGCCCACCCCCGCGCCGCGCACCCCCGCCCACGAGCGCACCGGCTCCACGCGCTTCCCCGCCGCCGTGGACGTCGCGCTCCAGGACGCCGGCTGGCAGCCCGGCCGCTGGGACATAAAGCAGGCCGAGCACTGGGCCGACACGCTCCGCGCCCACACCTCGCCCGCCGGCCACCGCCACACCGTCTTCGCCGCCGCCGTCGAAGCCTGGGCCGAGTTCGGCGGCCTGCACATCACCGGCCCGGGCCCCGGCCGCCACATCGCGCCCACCCCGTTCGCCATCGACCCGCTGCACGGGCTCCACCTCGCCCGCACCCTCGGCGACCTCGGCCGCGCCCTCGGCACCGGCGTGGCCCCCCTCGGCCGGGAAGAACTCCCCGACACCAAGACCACCCGCGGCACCACCCACCCCCAGGCCACCCTCGCCATCGACACCGAGGGCCGCGTCTACAGCCTCGACCACACCGGCGACTGGTACCTGGGCCCGGACCTCGACCAGGCCCTGAGCACCCTCGTCCTGGGCACCCGCCCGAGCCGGCTGACGGTCGCGGCGGACTGAGCGAACCGAGCCGACGAGCCGCCGCAGCGCAGTGACGCGGCGGCCGGCACCGGGACACCGGGCCGGGAGCGAAGGCGCCCCGCTCAGCCGGTCACGTCGCCGTCCGCCTCACCTCAACCGGCCGGGGCCGCGGCCCCGGCGCCCGCACCGGCCACCGGCACCACCGCCGACACCCGGAAGCCCCCCGCGTCCGTGGGACCCGAGACGAAGACGCCGCCCAGCGCCGTCACCCGCTCCCGCATCCCCACCAGGCCGTTGCCCCCGCTCGGCAGCCCGGCGTCCGTCGCCCCGCGCTCCGACGGACCGTTCTCCACCTGCACCGCCACCTCGCCGGCCCGGTGCGCCAGCCGCACCCGAGCCCGCGCGCCCGGCGCGTGCTTGTGCACATTCGTCAGCGCTTCCTGCACCACCCGGTAGACGGTCTGCTCGACCCGCGCCGCATACCGGCGCCCGGCACCGCCGCCCGCGGCACCGGCACCGTGCTCCGCGGCCCCGGCCGCGCTCTCCACCGACAGCTCCACCGCCATCCCGGCCGCCCGGGACTGCCCCACCAGATCCCCCAGCTCGGCCAGGCAGGGCCCGTCCCCCTCCGGCTCGCCCGGCGCCGCGGCGGCCGCACCGGCGCCGGCCACCGGCGCCGGCCGCACTGCCTGCGACGCCACCGCCACCAGCCGCTCCGGCTCGTCCGACCCCGCGGCGCCCCGCACCGCCGCCCCCTCGGCCGTCCGCAGCACGCCCAGCATCTCCCGCAGCTCGGTCAGCGCCTGCCGCCCCATGTCCCCGACCAGCGCCGCGTTCTTCGCCGCCTTCTGAGGGTCCTTGAGTGCCACCGCCTGCAGCGCCGCCGCGTGCACCACCATCAGGCTCACCCGGTGCGCGACCACGTCGTGCATCTCCCGCGCGATCCGGGTGCGCTCCTCGTTACGGGCCCACTCGGCCCGCTCCTCGGCGCGGTCCGCCAGCAGCGACAGCTCGCGCTCCAGACCGTCCGCCCGCTCCCGCAGACTCTCCACCAGCCGCCGCCGGGCGCCGACGTACAGCCCCCACAGCACCGGCGGCGCCGTCAGGACCAGCCCCACCGCCAGCGCCATCGCCGGCACGACCCACGCCGGCGAATGGAAGTCGTGCTGCGGCGTCAGGTCCTGCCGCATGCCGAGGAACGTCGTCACCACGGTCCCCACCACCGTCATCCCGGCCAGCAGCCCGGTGATCCGGCGCGGCACGTCCGAGGCGGCGAGGGTGTAGAGCCCCACCGTGCTCAGCAGCCCGCCCATCTGGGCGGGCATCACGGCTATCGAGACCAGCACCACCACGACCGGCCACCGCCGGCGCAGCAGCAGCACCGGCCCGGCCGCCAGGCCGAGGAGTATCCCGAGGGCCTCGGGCACCCCCACCGTGTGCGCGAACGGAATCCCCTCCGCCATGCACTCCGCCGTGGACGCCACCGCCAGCAGCACGTCCAGCACGGCGCTGCGCCGCCGCGCCCACCACCAGGGACCGCCCCCCGGCCCCCCTCGCGCAGCCACGCTCTCCCTTGCCCCCGTTGCGGTCATACCGACCAGCGTACGGGCGCCGCTCGCCGTTCCCCGGTTCCGTGCACGGGCACGGGTCTGGCCCATTACCGACCGTTACGACCAGATATCCCGTGAACTGCTGAATCGTTGGCATTTCCACGGCCCGCCGCCTTCACGGGAGCACCGGGAGAGGAGAACGCCGGGAAACGCCGGGATGGTCGAGAAAGGGAGGAATGGCCGGGGAGGATCGAGAGGAGCCGGGAAGATCCAGAAATGGGGCGCAACGGGCGCCTCGCCAGGCGCGTTCCGCACGGCGGCGGCGCATACCGTCGCGTCGGAGGCTGGTGGTACGGCATAGTGGTGGGTGCCAAGTGACCGACCTGACGCATCGTCCGGTTTGAATCGCTTTTCTATCCCCTGTGGTGTAATTGGCAGCACTGAGGCTTTTGGTGCCTTATGTCCGGGTTCGAGTCCTGGCGGGGGAGCACACGTCGACAACGGCACGGTTCGGGTCCTGACCGCTCGGTCAGGACCCGCCCTCGTTTCCTCTGCAAAACGCCCCGGTATCCTTCGGGTGACCACCACCCGAAGTAGCCAAGAAGCCGAAGGGCATCCCCGTGAGCGCCAACCGCCCGGCCGCCGTCGTCGTTCTCGCAGCGGGTGAGGGAACCCGCATGAAGTCGACGACCCCCAAGGTCCTGCACGCGATCTGCGGACGCTCCCTCGTCGGACACGTCGTCGCCGCATCCCGTGAACTGGACCCCGAGCATCTCGTCGTGGTCGTCGGCCACGCCCGCGAGCAGGTGCGCCAGCACCTCGCCGAGGTAGACCCCGCCGTCCGCACCGCCGTCCAGCACGAGCAGAACGGCACCGGGCACGCCGTGCGCACGGCGCTGGACGAGCTGCGCGGCAGCGGTGCCGCCCTCGACGGCACGGTCGTCGTCGTGTGCGGCGACACCCCGCTGCTGACCGGCGAGACGCTGAAGAAGCTGAGCGACACACACACGGCGGACGGCAACGCCGTCACCGTGCTGACCGCCGAGGTCCCGGATTCCACGGGCTACGGGCGGATCGTGCGGGACGAGGTCTCCGGTGCGGTGACCGCGATCGTCGAGCACAAGGACGCGAGCGCCGCGCAGCGGGCGATCCGGGAGATCAACTCCGGGGTGTTCGCCTTCGACGCGCGACTGCTGGTCGACGCGCTGGGCAAGGTGCGTACGGACAACAGTCAGGGCGAGGAGTACCTCACCGACGTGCTGGGGATCCTGCGCGAGGCCGGGCACCGGGTCGGCGCCGCGGTGGCGGCCGACCACCGGGAGATCCTGGGGATCAACAACCGGGTGCAGCTGGCGGAGGCCCGCCGGCTGCTGAACGCGCGGCTGCTGGAGCGGGCGATGCTGGCCGGCGTGACGGTGGTCGATCCGGCCACGACGTGGGTGGATGTGACGGTGTCGTTCGAGCAGGACGCGACGGTTCAGCCCGGGACGCAGCTCCTGGGTGCCACGCACGTCGGCACGGGTGCCGAGGTCGGTCCGCAGTCGCGGCTGACGGACACCCGGGTCGGCGCGGGCGCGTCGGTCGCGTTCACGGTGGCGGACGGCGCGGAGGTCGGGCCCGGGGCGTCGGTGGGTCCGTACGCGTATCTGCGGCCGGGGACGGTGCTGGCCTCGAAGGCGAAGGCCGGGACGTTCGTCGAGATGAAGAACTCGCGGATCGGTGAGGGCACGAAGGTGCCACACCTGTCGTACGTGGGGGATGCGACGATCGGCGAGTACACCAACATCGGTGCGGCGAGCGTGTTCGTGAACTACGACGGTGAGGCGAAGCACCACACGACCGTCGGTTCGCACTGCAAGACGGGCTCGGACAACATGTTCGTGGCGCCCGTCACGATCGGGGACGGCGCGTACACCGCCGCCGGTTCGGTCATTACCAAGGATGTGCCCCCGGGTTCGCTGGCGGTCGCGCGCGGCCAGCAGCGCAACATCGAGGGCTGGGTCGCCCGCAAGCGACCCGGGAGCGCCGCCGCGCAGGCCGCTTCGGCCGCTCGCCCCGAGTCCGGCCAGGACTCGGATTCCCAGCCCGAGGGCGAGCGGTGACTGTGCCGACGGGTACGCCGTGCGGGGCGTACCGTGATGAGCGCATGCAAACTGTGATGCAAGGAGATTTGCTGTGACCGGGATCAAGACGACCGGCGAGAAGAAGCTGATGCTCTTCTCCGGCCGCGCCCACCCCGAGCTTGCCGAGGAGGTCGCGCACCAGCTGGGTGTGGGCCTGGTCCCGACGAAGGCTTTCGACTTCGCGAACGGCGAGATCTACGTCCGCTATCAGGAGTCGGCGCGCGGTGCGGACTGCTTTCTGATCCAGAGCCACACGGCTCCGATCAACAAGTGGATCATGGAACAGCTGATCATGATCGATGCGCTGAAGCGGGCCTCGGCCCGGAGCATCACCGTGGTCTGTCCGTTCTACGGGTACGCGCGCCAGGACAAGAAGCACCGCGGCCGCGAGCCGATCTCGGCGCGGCTGATCGCGGATCTGATGAAGACCGCGGGTGCCGACCGCGTGGTGACGGTCGATCTGCACACGGACCAGATCATGGGCTTCTTCGACGGCCCGGTGGACCACCTCTTCGCGCTGCCGGTCCTGGCGGACTACGTCGGCGCGAAGGTGGACCGCTCGAAGCTGACGGTGGTGTCGCCGGACGCGGGCCGGGTGCGGGTCGCGGACCGCTGGTGCGACCGGCTGGGCGCGCCGCTGGCGATCGTGCACAAGCGGCGCGACAAGGACGTGGCGAACCAGGTCACCGTCCACGAGGTCGTCGGCGATGTGCAGGACCGGGTGTGTGTGCTGGTCGACGACATGATCGACACCGGCGGCACGATCTGCGCGGCGGCCGACGCGCTGTTCGCGAACGGTGCGGCGGATGTGATCGTGACGGCGACGCACGGTGTGCTGTCGGGTCCGGCGGCGGACCGGCTGAAGAACTCGAAGGTGAGCGAGTTCGTGTTCACGAACACGCTGCCGACGCCTTCGGAGCTGGAGCTGGACAAGATCACGGTGCTGTCGATGGCGCCGACGATCGCGCGGGCACTCCGCGAGGTGTTCGAGGACGGCTCGGTGACGAGCCTCTTCGAGGAGCAGTGAGCCGGATCCGGTAGTCCGGTGCGGGCGGTGGCCCGCACCAGGGGCGACGGAGATCCATTTTGGGGCGGCCTGCCCGCCGGGTAGACTCATCGAGTTGCTCGGCGAGGGAGGCCGCCCTTTTGTGCGGTGGCTGTCCGTTATCGACGCGCTCTTCGTAGCAGGTCTGTCGTGGGCCGGGTGACGCCCCGCAGATGTTTCTGAGATACGAGGAGTGCTGTCATGGCTGAGATCAAGCTCACCGCTGAGGCCCGTAACGACTTCGGCAAGGGCGCCGCCCGCCGCCTGCGTCGCGAGGCCAAGGTTCCGGCGGTCATCTACGGTCACGGTGCCGAGCCCAAGCACATCGCGATCGACAGCCACGCGCTGATGATGGCCCTGAAGACCCCGAACGCGCTGATCCGCCTGGAGGGCGAGGGCGGTGGCGAGCTGGTCATCCCCAAGGCCGTGCAGCGCGAGGCGATCCGCCGCTTCCTGGTCCACGTGGACTTCCTGGCCGTCAAGAAGGGCGAGAAGGTCGCCGTCGAGCTCCCGATCCAGACCGAGGGCGAGCTGGCGCCGGGCGGCAACCTGGTGGAGCACCTGCTGAACACCCTGCCGGTCGAGGCCGAGGCGACCCACATCCCCGAGGCCGTGACCGTGTCGATCGCGGGCCTGGACGCCGGTCACACCGTCCTCGCCAAGGACATCGCGCTGCCCGCCGGTGCGTCGCTGACGGTCGAGGGTGACACCCCGGTGCTGCAGGTCGTCGCCGCGCAGGCCGAGGCCCCGGCCGAGGCCGAGGCGGAGGGCGAGGAAGCCTGATCGCCCGTTCCGGAATATCCGGAATACTCTTTCAACCGCCGTCCCGTGCTCTGGCGCGGGGCGGCGGTTGACTGCTTTCAAGGAGACGCGGAAATGGCGGAGATGGCGGGCGCAGACAGCCCTTGGCTCGTTGTGGGGCTGGGAAATCCGGGGCCGGAGTACGCGGCCAATCGCCACAATGTGGGTTTCATGGTGGCGGATCTGCTCGCGGAGCGGATGGGCGGGCGTTTCAAGGCGCACAAGGCGCGGGCGCAGGTCGTCGAGGGGCGTATCGGTCCGCCGGGGCCGTCGAGCCGCCGGGTGGTGGTCGCCAAGCCGATGTCGTTCATGAACCTCTCGGGCGGGCCGACCACGGCGCTGCGGGACTTCTACAAGGTCCCGGTGGCCAACATCATTGCGGTGCATGACGAGTTGGACATCGATCACGGCACCCTGCGGCTGAAGCTGGGCGGCGGGGACAACGGGCACAACGGCCTGAAGTCGATCACGAAGTCGCTGGGTTCGGATTACCACCGGGTGCGGTTCGGGATCGGCCGTCCGCCGGGCCGGATGCCGGTGGCGGATTTCGTGCTGAAGGATTTCTCGTCGGCGGAGCGCAAGGAACTGGACTACTTCGTGGACCGGGCGGCCGACGCGGTGGAGGCGCTGATCCTGGAGGGTCTGGAACGGGCGCAGAGCACGTACAACTCGTGAATGGGGCAGTGCGGGGCAGGGCCTGACGAAAGGCCGGGCGGAGGTTGACCGGGCGCGGCGGGATGGCCAAGGATCGCCGCCATGCCCCCACGCAGTAGGCGGACCGGTTCGGTCAGACGCAGTCGTTCCCGGCGGTTCGGCGAGGGTGCCTTCGGGGTGCTCCTCGTCGCCCGGACCGCGGTGATGGCGCTGCTTGCGCTGCTCCTGCTGGTCGCGGGGGTGTGGACGTCGTGGGGGACGGCGCGGTACGCGATGCTCGCCAAGGGGCGGGAGCGCGGCACGATGACGGTGGCGGCGTGTGCCGCGGACCGCTGCACGGGGCCGTTCGTCCCGGCCGACGCGGGCGGGCGGCGGCAGCAGGTGTCGGTCGCGCAGACGGCGGTGAAGAAGGGCGAGCGGGTCGCGGTGGCGCTGCGGCCGGACTCCACCCGTGCGGTGCGGACCGGGCTGGGCGGTGTGCTGCATGCCTGGGTGCCGTTCGGCGGGGCGCTGCTGCTGGCGGCGCTCATCGTGGCCGGCGGACTCCGGCTGCGCCGTACGGCGTGGGTGATGGGGCTGCTGGGGGCGGCGCTGCTGGGGGCGACCTTCGCGACGATGTAGACGCGGCGGATCCGGACGTACGACGGCGGCCCGCCCCTCTGGTGCGAGGGGCGGGCCGCCGTCGTGTGCGGAGCGGTGCCGGGTCAGCCGGTGTTGCGGAGGCCGGCGGCGACGCCGTTGACGGTCAGCAGCAGCGCGCGGGCGAGAACCGGGTCGGCCTCCTCGCCGTTGGCGGCGGCCCGGCGCTGGCGGTCCAGGAGGGAGACCTGGAGGTAGGAGATCGGGTCCAGGTAGGCGTCGCGGATGTGGAAGGTCTGCTTCAGGGCCGGGTTGGAGTCGAGGAGTTCGCGTTCCCCGGTGACCCGCAGGACTTCCTGGACGGTCAGTTCGTGCTCGGCCCTGATGTCGTCGAAGACGTGCTTGAGCGCGTCGGGGACGAGGGTGTCGACGTAGTGCTGCGCGATCCGCAGGTCGGTCTTGGCGAGCGTCATCTCCACGTTGGAGAGGAAGTTGCGGAAGAAGTGCCAGTGCTCGTGCATCTCGTCCAGGACGCTGCCGAGCCCGGCCTCGCGGGCGGCCTTGAGGCCGGTGCCGACGCCGAACCAGCCCGGGACGATCTGGCGGGACTGGGTCCAGCCGAAGACCCAGGGGATGGCGCGGAGTCCGTCGAGGCCGGCGCCGGAGTCCGGGCGGCGCGACGGGCGCGATCCCAGGTGCAGCTCGGCGAGCTGGTCCACCGGGGTGGAGGCGAAGAAGTACGCGGGCAGGTCGGGGTCCTCGACGAGGCGGCGGTAGGACCCGTGGGCGGCCTCGGAGACGGTCTCCATGGCGGCGTCCCAGCGGGCCAGCGCCTCGTCGGACTGGCGGGGGGCGGTGTGCAGGGCGGATGCCTGGAGCGTGGCCGCGACGGTCAGTTCGAGGTTCTCCCGGGCCAGTGAGGGGACCAGGTACTTGTCGGAGATGACCTCGCCCTGCTCGGTGACCTTGATCTCGCCTTCGAGGGTGCCGTAGGGCTGGGCGAGGATGGCGTCGTGCGAGGGGCCGCCGCCGCGGCCGACGGTGCCGCCGCGGCCGTGGAAGAGGCGCAGCCGTACGCCGTGCCGGTGGGCGACGTCGCGCAGCAGGCGCTGGGCGCGGTGGATCTCCCACTGGGAGGTGGTGATACCGCCGAACTTGGAGGAGTCCGAATAGCCGAGCATGACCTCCTGGACGTCGCCGCGCAGGGCGACCAGCCGCCGGTAGGAGGGGTCGGCGAGCATCTCGTCCAGCAGCTGGTCGGCGATCCTGAGCTCGTCGGTGGTCTCCAGCAGCGGCACGATGCCGATCTTGGCCCAGCCGGCGTGCAGGTCGATCAGGCCGGCCTCGCGGGCCAGTACGGCGGCGGCGAAGACGTCGTCGGAGCCCTGGCACATGGAGATGATGTACGACTCGATGACCTCGGGGCCGAAGGTGTCCTTGGCCTTGAGGATGGTGCGGAAGACGCCGAGGGTCTTGGCGCCGGCCTCGTCGAGCGGAGCGGGCGTGGGGGCCAGCGGGCGGCGGGAGCGCAGTTCCTTGGCGAGGAGCTTGCGGCGGTAGTCGCGCGGCATGTCCACGTAACGCCAGGACTCCTCGCCGAGGCGGTCGAAGAGCTGGCCGAGGGTGTGGTGGTGGGCGTCGGCGTGCTCGCGGATGTCCATGGTGGCGAGCTGGAGGCCGAAGGCGGCGATGGTGCGCAGGGTGCGCTCCAGGCGGCCGTCGGCGATCAGGCCGCCGCGGTGCTCGCGCAGCGAGGTCTGGATGATCGCCAGGTCGTCGAGGAGTTCGGCGGTGCCCAGGTAGTCGCGGCCGGGCACGTGCGGGGTGTCGCCGGCGAGCCGGTCGCGGGTGTTGATCAGCTTCTGCCGGACGCAGGTGGCCTTGAGGCGGTAGGGCTCCTCGCTGTTGAGCCGCTTGTAGCGGGGGCTGATCTCCGGGAGGAGGTCGAGGTCCCGCCGGAGGGATTCCAGCAGCTCGTCGGTGGCGCCGCAGTTGCGGATGGAGTTGGAGAGCGCGCCGCGCAGCTCGTCGACGTGCTCCAGTGCGTCGGTGATGCCGTGCTCGTGCTGGAGGATCAGGACGTCCCAGGTCACCTGGGGGGTGACGTTGGGGTTGCCGTCGCGGTCGCCGCCGATCCAGGTGCCGAAGGTGAGCGGGCGGGTGCCGGCCGGCAGCTGGGCGCCGGCCCGCTCCAGCTCGGCGGCGAGGTCTTCGAGGACGTCGCCGACCGCGCCGCGGCCCAGCTCGTCGAGGTAGTAGATGGCGTTGCGGGCCTCGTCGGTGGGCTCCGGGCGGGCCACCCGCAGCTCGTCGGTCTGCCAGATGAGGTCGATGCTCTCGGCGAGGCGGAGGTCGGCGCGGCGGCGCTCGGTGGGGTCCGTGCGGTCCAGCAGCTCGGCGACCCTGCGGAGCTTGGTGAGGACGGAGCGGCGGGCGGCCTCGGTGGGGTGGGCGGTGAAGACCGGGCGGACGCCGAGGTGGCGGGCGGTGGCCCGCAGGTGCTCGGGGTCGGCGTCCTTGAGCATGTCGGCGGTGCGGGCGAGGATGCCGCCCTCGGCGGCCCGCTTGGCGCGCAGCTCGCGACCGCGGTGCACCTGCTCGGTGACGTTGGCCAGGTGGAAGTACGTGGAGAAGGCGCGCACGAGCTTGGCGGCGGTGGCCAGGTCGGTGTCGCCGAGGAGCCGGGCGGCGGCTTCGCCGTCGGAGCGGGTCAGCGCGCGGACCCGCTCGACGAGGTCCAGCAGCTCCTGTCCCTCCTGCCGTACGAGGGTCTCGCCGAGGAGGTCGCCGAGGCGGCGGATGTCGGCGCGCAGCGCGACGTTGTCGCTGGTGGCGTCGGGGTTTTCGGACACGTTCTCGGCGGTGGTGTTGTCGGCACTGCTCACAGGTGCGGCTCCTTGCAGTGATGGTGCAGTCATTGAGCACGTCTGGGCTTGTGGCGGACCGCGCTGTCCGACGCCCCCAGGATAGGTCTCCCCACCAGCGGCGAATCACACCGTCCGCAGGGTGGGCACCCGCCGTGGCGGGCGGGGGTCGGGGCCTGTCACAGTCTTGCCCGCGGCGGTGTCGCTGCCATACTTACGAAACCGTAGGTTACGGTCCCGTAGGCCGTATCCGAGCCCCCGAGCCCCCGACGAGGGACACCATGACCGCTGGTACTGAAGCCGTCGAAGAGTCACCGCTACCGCTCGACGCGCCCGCCGGTTCTTCCGCTCCGTCCACCCTGCCGTCCGCGACGCTGGGCGGCGAGCAGCGCCGCTCGCTGGAACAGATCAGCCTGCTGTTGTTCATCACCGTGCCGTTCGTGGCGCTGGTCGTCGCGGTGCCGCTGGCCTGGGGCTGGGGGGTGAGCTGGCTCGATCTCGGGCTGATGACGGCGATGTACTACATCGGCTGCCACGGCATCACGATCGGCTTCCACCGCTATTTCACGCACGGCGCCTTCAAGGCCCGGCGTCCGCTGCGGATCGCGCTGGCGGTCATGGGGTCGATGGCGGTGGAGGGCCCGCTGGTCCGCTGGGTGGCGGACCACCGCAAGCACCACAAGTTCTCCGACGCGGAGGGCGACCCGCACTCCCCCTGGCGCTTCGGCGAGAGCGTGCCCGCGCTGATGAAGGGCCTGTGGTGGGCGCACATCGGCTGGATGTTCGACGAGGAGCAGACCCCGCAGCACAAGTACGCCCCCGACCTGATCAAGGACCCGGCGATCCGGACCGTCTCCCGCCAGTTCATCCTGTGGACGACGGTGTCGCTGCTGGTCCCGCCGCTGGTCGGCGGGCTGGCCACCTGGTCCTGGCAGGGCGCGCTGACCGCGTTCTTCTGGGGCTCCCTGGTGCGGGTGGCGCTGCTGCACCACGTCACCTGGTCGATCAACTCGATCTGCCACGCGGTCGGCAAGCGCCCGTTCAAGTCCCGCGACCGCTCCGGCAACGTGTGGTGGCTGGCGGTGCTGTCCTGCGGCGAGTCCTGGCACAACCTCCACCACGCGGACCCGACCTGCGCCCGGCACGGGGTCATGAAGGGCCAGCTGGACTCCAGCGCCCGGCTGATCCGCTGGTTCGAGCGGGCCGGCTGGGCGTACGACGTCCGCTGGCCGAACGCGGCGCGGATCGACGCCCGACGCCAGGAGAACGCCCGAGGCGGGGAGAAGGCCGCGCAGGCGGCATGATTGACGAGTGGCGATCGACAGCAGCAGCGCGAACAACGGCAAGGGAAAGTCCTCCGCGTCCTCGACGCCCGGGGGCCGGCGCGCGCGCCGGGTACGGATGACCGGTGCGGAACGCCGGGAGCAGTTGCTGGACATCGGCCGCACGCTGTTCGCCGAGCGTGGCTACGAGGGCACGTCCGTCGAGGAGATCGCCGCCAAGGCCGGCGTGTCCAAGCCCGTGGTCTACGAGCACTTCGGCGGCAAGGAGGGGCTGTACGCGGTGGTCGTGGACCGCGAGATGCGGCAGCTGCTGGACATGGTGACCGGTGCGCTGACCGCCGGCCATCCGCGCGAGCTGCTGGAACAGGCCGCGTTCGCGCTCCTCGACTACATCGAGACGTTCACGGACGGCTTCCGCATCCTCGTCCGCGACTCGCCGGTCGCCCAGTCGACCGGCACCTTCGCGTCCCTGATCAGCGATATCGCCACCCAGGTCGAGGACATCCTCGGGCTGGAGTTCAAGGCACGCGGCTTCGATCCGAAGCTGGCCCCGCTGTACGCGCAGGCCCTGGTCGGCATGGTGGCGCTGACCGGTCAGTGGTGGGTCGACACCCGCAAGCCGAAGAAGGCGGAGGTGGCGGCGCACCTGGTGAACCTGGCGTGGCACGGGCTGGGCAATCTGGAGGCCAAGCCGCGGCTGATAGGGCACCGCAAGAACTAGGGCCGCTCCGCTGGGTCGGGCTCGGAAAGACCCCGGCACCGACGACCGGTGCCCGGCGCCGGCGCGGGCGGTGCCGCGCCGGCCTCGAACCAGCAGCCTTCTCCATGCCTCCCCAGGCAGGCGGCGAGCTGGATGTGGCCGAGGCCGGTGCTCATGGCGGTCGGGCGGAGTCAGGCGATGGGGGTCGGGGGCTTCTGGGCCACGACGAAGATGCGTCGGAAGGGGAACACCGTGCCGTGCCGGCCGGTGGGGTACGCCTCGCGCAGCGCGTCGCGGTATTCGATGAGGAAGGCTTCGCGCGCCTCCGGGTCGTTTTCGAGGACGGTGAGGACGGGGCGCAGGGCGGTGCCCTTGACCCAGTCGAGGACCGGGTCGTCGCCTTGGAGGAGCTGGACGTAGGTGGTTTCCCAGACGTCGGTGGCGCAGCCGAGGTCGGTGAGGCGCTCCAGGTAGTCGGCGGGTTCGAGGATATGGACGAAGCGGCGACCGTGGGTGTCCAGGCGGTCGCGCCATTGCGGGGAGTCGCACAGTTCGCCGAGGAGGGCGTGGCTGGGCGAGGTGAAATTCCCGGGTACCTGGAACGCGAAGGTGCCGCCCGGGGTGAGGGCGTCGACCCAGCGGGCGAAGGAGTCCGGGTGGTTGGGGACCCATTGCAACGCGGCGTTGGAAACGATCAGGTCGTAAGGCTCTTCGGGAATCCAGTCGGCGGCGTCGGCAGGCGCGAAGTCCAGGTGGCCGCCGCCGGGGGTCGGCCCGGCGTGGTTCTCGGCTTCCTTCAGCATCTCGGGGGAGTTGTCGAAGCCGGTGATGTGCGCGTCGAGCCAGCGGTCGGCGAGCTGGACCGTCACGTTGCCCGGACCGCAGCCCAGGTCGGCGATGCGGGCGGGACGGCCCGGCCGCGGCAGTTGTGGTATCCGGGCGAGAAGGTCGCGGAAAGGCCGGGTGCGGTGCCCGGAGTGATGCAGGTACTGCTGCGGATCCCAGGTTGGTGCGTCGTGCATGTTCGAAAACCCCTCTGCTGATACAGGGTCGGCACGGTTCGACTCCGGAAGTCGTCGCGCCGCGTTCTAGCCATCTCGGATGGAATCCGAGCCCGCGGCGACGATTCCCAGTAGTCCGGGAAAATATATCTAGACGTCGAGATACTTTACGTCAAGAGACTTCACGTCGACAGACCCTTTACACTGATCGTCATGGAGGACGAGGTCGACCGACTGGTGGCAGCATGGCGCCGCGAGCGCCCGGACCTCGACGTGGAACCGCTTGAGGTCCTCAGCCGCGTCTCCCGGCTGGCCAGACATCTGGACCGGGCCCGCCGCCTCGCGTTCTCCGAGGTGGGACTGGAGCCCTGGGAGTTCGACGTGCTCACCGCGCTGCGGCGGGCCGGCGCCCCCTACCAACTCTCCCCCGGCGCCCTGCTGACGCAGACGCTGGTCACCTCCGGCACGATGACCAACCGCATCGACCGGCTGGCCAAGAAAGAGCTTGTCGAGCGGCTGCCCGACCCCAGCGACCGGCGCGGCGTGCTGGTCCGGCTGACCGCCCAGGGCCGCGACAAGGCCGACCAGTCCCTGGCCGGACTGCTCGCCCAGGAGCGCGCGATTCTCGCCGAGCTCTCGCGAGCGCAGCGGCAGGAACTGGCCGGTCTGCTGCGGCGGTTGACCGGCCCCTTCGACAACATCCCCGGCTAGGGCCACACCCCTCCCGCACGCCCCCGTGTCCTCTTGCCCGGCCGCCCCCGGGTGGGCTTGGATCGCGGCATGAGCCAGCACGAAACGCGCCCGGTGCCCGGTGGCCCGTACGGCAGGCGGTTCGCGGGCCGGACGGTCGTGGTGACCGGGGCGGCCGGCGGGATCGGGGCGGCGACGGCGGACCGGCTGGCGGCCGAGGGCGCCGGGGTGCTGCTGCTGGACATCGACGACGCGCGCGGCGAGCACACCGCGCGGCGGATCCGGGCGGCCGGCGGGCGGGCCTCGTACGAGCACTGCGACGTGGCCGACGAGAGCGACTGGCGGCGGGCCGTGGAGGCGGCGCGGCGGCGGTACGGCCCGGTGGACGGGCTGGTCAGCAACGCGTATCTGCGGTACGTCGCGGCGGCCGACGAGACGCCGGCGGCGGACTGGGAGCGGCAGCTGGCGGTGAACCTGACCGGCTCCTTCCTCGGCGTGCGGGCCGCGCTGGCGGATCTGCGGGCGCGCGGCGGGTCGGTGGTGCTGACGTCGTCGGTGCACGCGCTGGTCGGGCTGCCGGGGCGGCCCGCGTACGCCGCGTCCAAGGCCGGGCTGACCGGGCTGGGGCGGCAGCTGGCGGTGGAGTACGGGCCCGAGGTGCGGGTCAACAGCGTGCTGCCGGGCCCGGTGCTGACCGCGGCCTGGGACGGCATCGGGGAGGCGGACCGGCAGGCCAGCGCGGCGCAGACGGCGGCGCGGCGGCTGGGGCGGCCCGAGGAGGTCGCGGCGGCGATCGCGTTCCTGCTGTCCGACGAGGCGTCGTTCGTGACGGGGGCGAGCCTGGTCGTCGACGGCGGGTGGAGCGTGTACAAGAACTCTTCGTGAGGGCGGGAACCTCGACTGCGACCCTGGGGGTCCGATGGGCATCCGATTCGGCGGCGACTACAACCCCGAGCAGTGGCCCGAGGAGGTGTGGGCCGAGGACCTGGCGCTGATGAAGGCGGCCCACGTCACCACGGTCACGGCCGGGATCTTCTCCTGGGCGAAGGTCGAACCCCGGCCCGGGGAATGGGACTTCGGCTGGTTCGACCGGGTGCTGGACGGGCTGGCGGGAGCCGGGATCGAGGTGTGCCTGGCGACGATGACGGCCTCGCCGCCGCCCTGGCTGACCCGCGCGCACCCGGAGATCCTGCCGGAGGGGCCGGACGGGCAGCGCCGCTGGCCCGGGGCCCGGCAGCACTTCTGCCCGTCCAGCCCGGTCTACCGGTCGTACGCGGTACGGCTGGTGGAGCAGCTCGCCGCCCGGTACGCGGAGCATCCGGCGCTCGCCATGTGGCATGTGGGCAACGAGTACGGGTGCCACACCCGGCAGTGCTTCTGCGAGGTGTCGGCGGAGGACTTCCGGGTCTGGCTGCGGACCCGCTACGGGAGCGTGGACGCGCTCAACGACGCCTGGTCGACGGCCTTCTGGTCGCAGGCGTACGGGGACTTCGACGAGGTGCTACCGCCGCGGGCCGCGCCCACCTTCCCCAACCCGGCGCAGCAGCTGGACTATCTGCGCTTCGGCGACCACGCGCTGCGGGCCTGCTATCTGGCCGAGAAGGCGGTGCTGGCGCGGCTGGCGCCGGAGGTGCCGGTCACCACCAACCTGATGCCGCAGCACAAGCCGGTCGACGCGTTCGGCTGGGCGCCGCACCTGGACGCGATGGCGCTGGACTTCTACCAGGACCCGTACGCGGCGGACGATCACGTACGGGCCGGGTACGTCTTCGACCTGATGCGCTCCGCGCGCGGCGGGCAGCCCTGGCTGCTGCTGGAGCAGGCGCCCGGCGCGGTCAACTGGCGGCCGAGGAACGGGCCCAAGCCGCCCGGCGCGATGCGGCTGTGGAGCTGGCAGGCGGTGGCGCAGGGGGCGGACGCGGTGCTGTTCTTCCAGTGGCGGCAGTCGCTGGGCGGGGCGGAGAAGTTCCACTCGGCGATGCTGCCGCACGGCGGGACGGACACCCGTACGTGGCGTGAAGTCACCGATCTCGGGCGGGAGTTCGCGTCGGTTCCGGGCATCGCGGGGACCCGGTCGCGGGCGTCGGTCGCGCTGCTGGCGGACTGGCACAGCTGGTGGGCGCTGGAGCTGGACTCCCGGCCGTCGACCGCGCTGGACCACTCCCGGATCGCGCTGGAGCACTACCGGCCGCTCTTCGAGGCGGGGGTGGCCTGCGACGTGGTGCCGCCGCAGCGGGAGCTGTCCGGCTACCGGCTGGTCGTGGTGCCGAACCTGTATCTGGTGACGGCCCGGGACGCGGAGCGGCTGGCGGCCTATGTACGGGACGGCGGGCGGCTGGTGGTGTCGTTCTTCTCGGGGATCGTCGACACGCACGACCGGGTGCACCCGGGGGGCTATCCGGCGCCGCTGCGCGAGCTGCTGGGGCTGCGGGTCGCGGAGTTCTGGCCGCTGGCCGAGGGCCGTTCGGTGACCGTCGGGGCCGTCGGGGCCGTCGGGGCCGTCGGGGCCGTCGGGGAACGGGCGTACGCGGGGCGGGCGGACCTGTGGTCGGAGGAGATCGACCTGGAGGGGGCAAAGGCTCTCGTCCGCTTCACGGACGGCGAGTTGGCGGGGCGGCCCGCGGTGACCTGGCACGACTACGGGCGGGGCACCGTCTGGTACCTCGGCACCCGCCTCGAACCGGCGCTGCTGCGGACCCTGTTGGACGACGTCCGCGAGGCCGCGGGGGTGACGCCCGTACTGCCGGGGCTCCCGGCGGGGGTGCAGGCGGCCGTACGGGAGGGTGCCGGCGGGCGGTACCTGTTCCTGCTCAACCACGGGGCGAGGGCGGTGGAGGTGAGGCTGCCGGGGCCCATGCGGGACGCGCTGGCGCCCCGGGCGGCGGCCGTGGAGCAGGTGGCGCTGGCCGCCCGGGGCGTGGCCGTACTGACCGATCCGGCGGCGGAGCCGGACTGACCCGTACTGGAGCGCCGGCCGCCCGTCAGGGCACCGTGACCGGGCCCGCCCCGGCCGGCTCCAGCTCGACCGGGCCGACGCCGGCCCGGCGGGCCAGCGCCACCGCCGCGAGGGTGGAGTGCACCCCGAGCTTGCCGAGCACGTTCTGCATGTGCGTACGGACCGTGTGCGGGGAGAGGAACAGCCGCTCGGCGACCGCCTTGCGGCCCAGCCCCGCCACCATGCAGCGCAGCACCTCGCGCTCGCGCGGGGTCAGCGACTCCACCAGCCGCTCGCTCTCCGTACGGTGCCGGCGGGCGGCCGTCAACTCCCGCAGGACGCCGGTCAGCAGGGCGGGCGGCAGATGCGTCTCGTCGCGCAGCACGCCGCGGATGACGGCGAGCAGCCGGGAGAGCGAGCAGTCCTTGGCGACCCAGCCGGAGGCGCCGGCCAGGAGGGCCGAGGCGGCCCGGCGCGGGTCGTCCCGGTCGGCGAGCACCACCGTCCGCAGGTACGGGTGGCTGGAGCGCAGCCCGGAGACCAGCGCGATGCCGTCCATCGGGCAGCCGCGGGGCGCGGCCTCGCGGACCGCCCCGTCCCGCGCCGCGGCGTCGCGGGACGCGCCGTCGCGGGCGGACGGCTGCGGCGGCACCGCGAGCAGCGGCGCGGCCAGATCGGCGTCCGCCAGCAGCACGTCGAAGCGGCGGCCGTCGGCGGCCGCCCGGTCCAGATTGCGCAGCGCCGCCGGGGCGCTGCCCGCCGCCGCGACGTCCACGTCCACTTCCGCGGCCAGCGCGGCGGCCAGGGATTCGGCGAAGATGCGGTGGTCGTCGACCACCAGAACCCGGATTCGTTGCACAGAGACCCCCTGTCTCGGTGAACGGACCATAGCGGGCACGGCGCCCGGATTGAAGATCGCCTCAACGGCACGGCCGCCGCCGCGCCGACCTGGCCACCCCACCCCGGACGCCGTGCCCGAAACGGTCTCGCCCCCTGAAACGGCACCGGCCCCCACCGGCACCGGATCAAGCCTACGGTCGGGGCGCGGCCCGGGAAGGCGAATGGCCGAAGTGGCCCGGCGATTGGCCGGAGCGCCGGGGGCGTCTCAGGCGCGCGCGGCGGTCCCGGTGGACTGGTCCGCCAGACGGCGTGCACCGGCGCTCGGAACGGCCGGGAAGATCCGCGGAGCGGCGAACCCGGCCGCCGCGAACGCCGCGGTGACCGCGTCGGCGACCGGCTCCGCGGCGCGCTCCTCGACGAGCACCACCGCCGAGCCGCCGAAGCCGCCGCCGGTTATCCGGGCACCCAGCGCACCCGCCGCGTCGGCGGCGCCGACGGCGAGGTCGAGTTCGGCGCAGGAGACCGCGAAGTCGTCGCGGAGCGAGGCGTGTCCGGCGGTGAGCAGCGGGCCGATGCCGCGGATGTCACCGGCGTCGAGGCGGGCGACGACCTGTTCCACACGGTGGTTCTCGGTGACGACATGGCGGACGAGGGAGCGGACCGCGGGATCGTCAAGTCGGTCGAGGGCCACGGGCAGATGCGCGTACGGAACATCGCGCAGGGCGCGCACACCGAGCGCCCGCGCACCGCGTTCACAGCCGGCGCGCCGCTGGGCGTACGCGCCGTCTCCGAGCTCGTGCCGGACGCGGGTGTCGACCACCAGGAGCCGCAGCCCCTCCCCCGCCAAATCGAACGGTACGTGACGGTAGTTGAGGTCCCTGGTGTCCAGGAAGAGGGCGTGCCCGGCGGTGCAGCAGGCGGCGGCGGTCTGGTCCATGATCCCGCAGGGCACGCCGACGAACGCGTTCTCCGCCCGCTGGGCGATCCGGGCCAACTCCTGTGGGGCCAGGCCGAGTCCGTAGAGATCGTTGAGGGCGAGGGCGGTGGCGACCTCCAGGGCCGCCGAGGAGGACAGCCCGGCGCCGGTGGGCACCGCGCTCTCGTAGTGCAGGTCCGCGCCGCCCACCGGCAGCCCGGCCTCCCGCAGCGCCCAGACGACGCCCGCCGGGTAGGCGGCCCATCCCGCGGTGGGGGTCGGCGCCTCGCCGCGCAGCGCGTCGGGGTGCAGCTCGGTGATGCCGCCGCCGGCGCCGGCCGAGTGCAGGCGCAGCACGCCGTCGGGGCGGGGCGCGGCGGCGGCGAGGGTGGTGTGCGGGAGGGCCAGCGGCATCACGAAGCCGTCGTTGAAGTCGGTGTACTCACCGATCAGGTTGACCCGGCCGGGCGCCGCCCAGACGCCCTGGGGCTCCGCCCCGTACACCTCGCGGAAGGCCGCCGCCGTCCGGGGAGCGCCGTGCTCCGTGTCGGTCACGCGGACTCCTTCGGCTGGTGTGGCAGGTCCGCGGACTCCTCGCGGGCGATGCGCCGGGCGAACCGCCAGGCGTCGGCGATGATTCCGGCGAGGTCGGCGCGGCTGGGGCGCCAGCCGAGCCGGTCGATGGCGGTCCGTGCGGAGGCCACCAGGACGGCCGGGTCGCCGGCGCGGCGCGGGGCGGTGATCTCGGGGACGGGGTGCCCGGTGACCTTGCGGACGGTCTCGATGACCTCGCGTACGGAGAAGCCGTTGCCGTTGCCGAGGTTGCAGACGAGGTGTTCGCCGGGCCGCGCCGCCGCCACGGCGAGCAGGTGGGCCTCCGCGAGGTCGGCGACGTGGATGTAGTCGCGGACGCAGGTGCCGTCGGGGGTCGGGTAGTCGTCGCCGTAGACGGAGATCGCCTCGCGGCGGCCCTGGGCGACCTGGAGGACGAGCGGGATCAGGTGCGACTCGGGGTCGTGGCGCTCGCCGCAGTCGCCGTAGGCGCCGGCGACGTTGAAGTAGCGCAGCGAGACGGCGGCCAGGCCGTGCGCGGCGGCCTCACCGCTGATCATGTGGTCGACGGCGAGCTTGCTGGCGCCATACGGGGAGGTGGGGGCGGTGGGGTCGGTCTCGGTGATCGGGGTGCCGACCGGCTCGCCGTAGGTCGCGGCGGTGGAGGAGAAGACCAGCCGGCGCACTCCGGCGTCGCGCATCGCGGTGAGCAGGTCCATGGTGCCGCCGACGTTGTTGCGCCAGTACTTCTCCGGGTCGGCCACGGACTCGCCGACCTGCGAGAACGCGGCGAAGTGCAGCACCGCGTCGTACGAGGCGTCCAGCCACCGGCCGGCGTCGCGGATGTCGCCCTCGATGAACCCGGCGCCCGCCGGGACCCCCTCCCGGAAGCCGGTGGAGAGGTTGTCGAGGACCGTCACGGTGTGGCCGGCCTCCAGCAGATGCTGGGCCACCACGCTGCCCACGTAGCCGGCACCGCCTGTGACCAGGTACTTCTTGCTCACTCGCTCGCTACCTCTCGCAGTCGATCGGCCGCGGCCTCCGGCGGCACGTCGTTGATGAACACGTTCATGCCGGACTCCGAACCCGCGAGGAACTTCAGCTTGCCGGAAGTCCTGCGGATGGTGAAAAGCTCCAGATGGAGCGCGAACTGGGAGCGGTCCGCGGCGTGTACGGGCGCCTGGTGCCAGGCGGAGATGTACGGCGTCGGGGCCGCCCCCGGCCCGAATATCCGGTCGAACCGCCGCAAGACTTCCAGGTAGAGCTGTGGGAACTCTGTGCGCGCCGCCCCGTCGAGGGCGAGCAGGTCGGGGACCCGCCGCTTGGGGTAGAGGTGCACCTCGTACGGCCAGTGGGCGGCGTACGGGACGAAGGCCGCCCAGTGCTCGCCTTCGAGGACGATCCGGCGGCCGTCGGCGAGTTCGTCGGCGAGGACGTCGTCGAAGAGGTTGCGGCCGGTGGCCCGGCGGTGCGCGGCGAGGGAGGCGAGCATCCGCTCGGTGCGCGGGGTGGTGAAGGGGTAGGCGTAGATCTGGCCGTGCGGGTGGCCGAGCGTGACACCGATCTCGGCGCCGCGGTTCTCGAAGCAGAACACTTGCTGGACGCCGGGGAGTTGGGAGAGTTCCGCGGTGCGGTCGGTCCACGCTTCGAGGACCAGGGCGGCCCGCTCCTCGGTGAGGTCGGCGAACGAGGCGTCGTGGTCGGAGGTGAAGCAGACCACCTCGCAGCGGCCGTGGTCGCCGGCGAGGGACGGGAAGCGGTTCTCGAAGACGGCGACGTCGTAGTCGGCGGCGGGGATCTCGCTGTGCCGGCCATCGCGGGAGGGGCACAGCGGGCACTCGTCGGCCGGCGGGTGGTAAGTGCGGGCCTGGCGGTGCGAGGCGACGGCCACGGAGTCGCCGAGGAGGCGGTCGTGGCGGATCTCAGCGGCGGTGGCGACCGGGTCGAGGGGGCGGTGGTCGGGGGCGTCGCGGACCACGTCGTCGGCTGTGTCGTAGTAGATCAACTCCCGGCCGTCCGCGAGCCGGGTCGCCGTCTTCTTCACCGGTAGCTCCTCACCGCACCCAAACAGAAACAAACACAATGAAGCACAAGCGAACAGGTGCGTCAATGTGCGGCCGATACACGGTCAGCGAAGCGGGAACAAAGCGGCCATTCCCTGTCGAACAACCCGCGATTCTCTCAGATCAATCACGATCCAACATGGGAACCGAACAAAACTATTCAGTTTTCGGTCGACCGCGCGTACGTTTCTGTGCGTTCGAATCGCGCACACCGCTGTGCCCCCCGAAAAGAGTCCCCCATGATCACTCTGGCCGAAGGACTACGACTCCCGACCAACGGGCTCGACTACACGATCCTGGCCATCTACTTCGTCGTCGTCCTCGGCATCGGCTTCGCCGCCCGGCGCAGCGTGAAGACGAGCCTGGACTTCTTCCTCTCCGGGCGGTCGCTGCCCGCCTGGGTCACCGGACTCGCCTTCGTCGCCGCCAACCTGGGCGCCACCGAGATCCTCGGAATGGCGGCGACCGGCGCGCAGTACGGCGTCGCGGTCGTCCACTGGTACTGGATCGGCGCCATCCCGGCCATGGTCTTCCTCGGCCTGGTCATGATGCCCTTCTACTACCGCTCGAAGGTCCGCTCCGTACCGGAGTTCCTGCTCCAGCGCTTCGACAGGTCGGCGCACCTGCTCAGCTCGATACTCTTCGCCTTCGCCGCGGTCCTGATCGCGGGCGTGAACCTCTACGCGCTGTCGATCGTCGTCGAGGCGCTGCTCGGCTGGCCGCAGTGGGTGGCCATCGTCGTCGCCGGGCTGTTCGTCCTCGCGTACATCACCATCGGCGGGCTCTCCTCGGCGATCTACAACGAGGTGCTCCAGTTCTTCGTGATCCTCGCCGCGCTCATCCCGCTGGTCGTCCTCGGCCTCAAGCGGGTCGGCGGCTGGGGCGGTCTGACCCACTCGCTCACCTCCGCGCACGGCCACAACTTCCTGACGGCGTGGGGCGGTACGGGCATCGGCCAGGCCAACCCGCTGGGCGCCAACTGGCTGACGATCATCCTCGGCCTGGGCTTCGTGCTCTCCTTCGGCTACTGGACCACCAACTTCGCCGAGGTGCAGCGCGCACTGTCCGCGAAGAACCTCTCCGCCGCCCGGCGCACCCCCCTCATCGCCGCCTTCCCGAAGATGTTCATCGTCTTCCTGGTGATGATCCCGGGCCTGGTCGCCGCCGTGCTCGTACCGAAGATCGGCGCCCCGGGCGGCCTGCAGTACAACGACGCGATCCCCTACCTCATGCAGGAGCTGCTGCCCAACGGCGTGCTGGGCATCGCCGTCACCGGTCTGCTCGCCGCGTTCATGGCCGGCATGGCGGCCAACGTCTCGTCCTTCAACACCGTCTTCACGTACGACATCTGGTCCAAGTACATGAAGCCGGGCCGGCCCGACGGCTACTACCTGCGGTTCGGCCGGCTGATCACCGCGATCGGCGTGCTGGCCTCGATCGGCACCGCGTTCATCGCCTCGTCGTTCTCCAACATCATGGGCTACCTCCAGACCCTGTTCTCCTTCTTCAACGTGCCGATGTTCGTGGTCTTCATCATCGGCATGTTCTGGAAGCGGGCCTCGATGAAGTCCGGTGTCTGGGGCCTGCTCGCCGGCACCACCGCCGCGATGGTCAACTACTTCTGGATCTACAAGCAGCACGTGATCTCCATACCGACCGACCAGGGCGCCAACTTCGTCTCCGCGATCGTCGGCTTCGTCGCGGGCGCGGCGGTCATGGTCGTCGTCACGCTCTTCACCGAGCCCAAGCCGCAGGCCGAACTCGCCGGGCTGGTGTACGGAACGACGGCACCGGGTCTGGAAGAGCCGGCTGCCGAGGGCGACGACGCCTGGTACCGCAAGCCCGCGCTGCTGGGCTGGGGCGCCATCGCCCTCGCCGCGCTGTGCTACCTGCCCTACTCGCTCTGAACCCGCCCCGACCGGAGACCCTGTCATGTCTGAACTGCAGCACGAAGTGACCGAGTTGGAGCGCAGGTCGGCCACCGCCGCCCGGCTCTTCGACATCCGCCGGATCATCGGCGGCCTGTTCGTCGTCTACGGCGTGATCGTCACCATCGCCGGGCTCATGGCCTCCGACGCGGACCTCCACAAGGCCCAGGGCATCAACATCAACCTCTGGACCGGCGGGGGCATGCTCGCGCTCGGCGTGTTCTTCCTGGTGTGGCTGAAGCTGCGGCCGATAGCGCCACCGCCGGCGGCGGAGCTTCAGGACGAGCGGGGCGAGCGCGGCGAAGGGGACTGAGCCCGCTCCAGCAGACCGGTGCGGGCGGCCAGCGCGGCCGCCTCCAGCCGGGAGCCCACCTCCAGCTTCATCAGCACCCGCTGGACATGCGTCCGCGCGGTGCTGGGCGCGATGTCCATCCCCGCGGCGATCACCCGGGTGTCCTCGCCGTCCGCGACCCGCATCAGCACCTCGACCTCCCGCGGGGTGAGCAGCTGGAGCAGCCGCGCGCCCTCGTCGTCGGGCTGGGCGGAGGGGTGCAGCAGCTCCTCGAAGGCGTGCTGGAGCAGCTGCGGCGCGATGGCCGCCTCGCCCGCCCGCGCCTTGATCATGGCCCGTTCGACGCCCTCGATCCGCTCGTCGTTGCGGACGTAGCCGGAGGCCCCGGCGGCGAACGCGGCGGCGATCCCGCGCGGGCTGGGCACCGGCCCGAGCACCACCACCGCGACCTGCGGGCGCTCCTTCTTGATCCGCACGACCGGGTCGAACGCCCCCGGCTCGGCGGGCGTCGCGGTGCCCAGCAGGCACACCTCGGGCGCCCGGCTCACCACCAGGTCCGCGGCCCCGGCGCTGGGCGCCGCCGCCGCCAGCACCCGGTGCCCGCGCAGCTTGAGGGCCGAGGCGAGCGCCTCGGCGAGCAGCCGGTGATCGTCGACCACCATGAGCCGTACGCCCATCGGGCAAACCCCCTCAACTCCCCGGCCCGGCCATATGTCCCCGGGAAGCTACACGGTCGGCAGGCGAAGCGCGCCCCCCGGAAGGAGGATGACCACCGGAACGCGGGATTCCCGGCCACTCGGGGTCGGCCACCGCCCGCCTCCTACGGGCGGGCACCGGCCCCGGCGGCCGGGAAAGGCGGCCCGGAGGGCCTCAGGCGTCCTCCGCCAGCTCCAGCCAGCGCATCTCCAACTCCTCGCGCTGGCCTGCGAGTTCACGCAGTTCGGCGTCGAGTCCGGCGACCTTCTCGAAGTCGGTGGCGTGCTCGGCGAGCTGTGCGTGGACCGCGGATTCCTTGTCCCCGATCTTGTCCAGTTGCCGCTCGATCCGCTGGAGTTCCTTCTGCGCCGCGCGGTTGACGGCGGCCGGCTTCTTCGAGGCCGCGGCGGCCGGCTGGGCGGGCGCCGGCACCGCCGCCTCGATCACCTTCTGCCGCCGCTCCAGGTACTCGTCCAGACCGCGCGGCAGCATCCGCAGCGCCGCGTCGCCCAGCAGCGCGAACACCCGGTCCGTCGTCCGCTCCACGAAGTACCGGTCGTGGCTGATCACGATCAGCGAGCCGGGCCAGCCGTCGAGCAGGTCCTCCAGCTGCGTCAGCGTCTCGATGTCCAGGTCGTTGGTCGGCTCGTCCAGGAACAGCACGTTCGGCTCGTCCATCAGCAGCCGCAGGATCTGGAGCCGCCGCCGCTCACCACCGGACAGATCACCGACCGGCGTCCACTGCTTCTCCTTGGTGAACCCGAACTTCTCGCACAGCTGCCCCGCGGTCATCTCCCGGCCCTTGCCGAGGTCGACCCGGTCGCGCACCTGCTGGACGGCCTCCAAGACCCGTAGGGCCGGGTCCAGTTCGGCGACCTCCTGCGAGAGGTACGCCAGCTTCACGGTCTTGCCGACGACGACCCTGCCCGCCGCGGGCTGCGCCTCGCCCTCCGTACGGGCCGCCACGGCGAGCGTGCGCAGCAGCGAGGTCTTACCGGCACCGTTGACACCCACCAGGCCGATCCGGTCCCCCGGCCCCAGCTGCCACGTCAGGTGCTTGAGCAGCACCTTCGGCCCGGCCTGAACGGTCACACCCTCCAGCTCGAAGACCGTCTTGCCGAGCCTGGAGCTGGCGAACTTCATCAACTCGGCGCTGTCCCGCGGCGGCGGCACGTCCGCGATCAGCTCGTTGGCCGCCTCGATACGGAACCGCGGCTTACTGGTCCGCGCCGGGGCACCGCGCCGCAGCCAGGCCAGTTCCTTCCGCATCAGGTTCTGCCGCTTGGCCTCCTCGGAGGCGGCGATCCGCTCCCGCTCGGCCCGCGCGAAGACGTAGTCGGAGTAGCCGCCCTCGTACTCGTGGACGGTGCCGCGCTGCACGTCCCACATCCGCGTCGCGACCTGGTCCAGGAACCACCGGTCGTGGGTGACGACCACCAGCGCGGAGCGCCGGCCGCTCAGGTGTCGCGCCAGCCAGGAGATCCCTTCCACGTCGAGGTGGTTGGTCGGCTCGTCGAGCACGATCAGGTCCTGCTCGGCGATCAGCAGCTTGGCGAGCGCGATCCGCCGCCGCTCACCACCGGACAGCGGGCCGATGACGGTGTCCAGGCCCTGATCGAACCCCGGCAGGTGCAGATCCCCGAACAGCCCGGTCAGCACGTCCCGGATCTTGGCGTTGCCCGCCCACTCGTGATCGGCGAGATCACCGATCACCTCGTGCCGGATGGTGGCTTCCGGGTCCAGCGAATCGTGCTGGGTCAGCACACCGAGCCGCAGACCGCCGGCGTGCGTGACCCGGCCCACGTCGGCGGACTCCAGCTTGGCGAGGATCCGGATCAGGGTGGTCTTGCCGTCGCCGTTACGGCCGACGACGCCGATCCGGTCGCCCTCATTGACGCCGAGGGAGACACCGTCGAGCAGCGCACGGGTCCCGTACACCTTGTCGACGGCTTCCAGATTGACGAGGTTGACGGCCATCTCACTCCTGGTCTGTGCATCCCCGGTCGGGGACGGGTCGGCTTCAAGAGTAGTCGGCGTTGGGCGGGTGCCTTCGGGGGAGGACGGGGGCGGCTCACAGGGGACACGCGCGAGGGGCGGTCACCCTTTGTGATGACGTCATGGGGATATCGCCGCTACCGTGAAGGGCAGGCAGCAGGATCTCGTCCATGGGAGGAACCATGATCGCCGAGTCCGTCGAGCACCGCTGGCCGGTGCCGCCCCCGGCTGGCTACACCGTGGACGACCTGTTCACACTGCCTGATCTCCCGCCGCACACAGAGCTGATCGACGGGAGCCTGGTTTTCGTGAGTCCGCAGCGCATCTTCCACACCGATGTGATGCATGTGTTGGTCAACGGGCTGCTGAGTACCGCACCACCCGAGGTGAAGGTCAAGCGGGAGATGACCGTCGTCATCGACAAGCGCAACGGTCCCGAGCCAGACATCTCCGTCGTGCGTGCCGAAGCCGTCACGGGTCGACGCCAGACCCACTTCAAGGCAGCCGACGTCCTGCTCGCCATCGAGGTCGTCTCACCGGACTCCGAAGCCCGCGATCGCGACGCCAAGCCGCGCAAATACGCCGCGGCGGGCATCACTCACTTCTGGCTGGTCGACATGGCGGGCCTGGACGACCACCCGGTCGTCCAGGTCCATGAGCTCGGCGAGGCCACCGGCACGTATGCACTGACCGGCATTTACCACGACCGCGTCAAGCTCAGCGTGCCCTACCCCATCGACATCGACCTGACCGCCATCGACGAGCTTTAAGCACCGCTCTTGACGGCCGCGACGAACGACGACCACCCGGCGGCGGGGAAGACCAGCGCAGGCCCCTGCGGATCCTTGCTGTCCCGGACGGGGACGATGCCGGGGAGGCCGTCGGCGACCTCGATGCAGTTGCCTCCGGAGCCGTTTGAGCAGCGGGATGCCTCGGTAGCTGCCTTCCACTAACTGTTCGAGCGTGAGCCCGGCCTGCTCCCGGAGGTAGCGCACCTCGGCGCCGTAGAAGCACGGGACGCTGGCCGAGGGATCGGCGTCCTTGCGAGGGGGCATAACTCACCACCGCTACTTGCTGGTTGCCCGGTACAACGCGATTCCTCGGCACGCTACGCGCGTGCGCTGCCGCCGCGTGAGCGATTCGCCGCAATGCGCACGGAAGGGTGCTCACCGGGTCGTAGGTTTCCGCGACCCGGTGGGCCGGGTCGCGGTCCGGCACGACGTAAAGGCAAAACCCCGGGGAAAGTACCCCTCCCAACCCCTCCGGCCTCCCCGTCACCCCACCACCCATACGGGTGACATATGCCAACTCGGTTGGGATTGAGGCGGGTTGAGCGGCATATGCTCGCCGCGTCACGTGCACCACCGCACACATGCTTCGGCCCCCGGCCGGGACTGGCATCCCGAACGAGGGCCTGACCACCCAGGAAGAAATCACCTTCCCGATGGCTCTCAAGAACCCTAGCGCGCCCTCGCGCCCCGTGTCCCGCGTTCCCGCGCCGACTCCCTCGTCCGGCGTCATCCACGTCAACTCCCGTCACACCAACCGCTACACGGTGGTCGGCAACCACCTCGCCCAGCACCGCGGGCTGACGCTCGTCGCGATCGGGCTCGCCGTCCACATCCAGTCACTGCCCGCCGGGGCGCGCATCGGCATCAAGTGCCTGACCGCCCGCTTCCCGGAGAGCGAGGCCCGTATCGCCTCCGCACTGCGGGAGTTGGAGCAGGCCGGGTATCTGAAGCGGACGCGGGAGCGGCTGCCGAGCGGGCGGGTCGTGACGCGTACGGTCTCGTACAACCAGCCGGGCGCGACCCCGTGCCCCGCGACCCGCCCCGCCCAACGGGCCCCGAGGCCGAAACGGGAACCGAAGCCGAGGCCGGAGCGCGCGCCGCTGCCCGCCCCACGCCGTCCCGATCCGGCAGGTACGCGGACGGCCCACCGCATCCTCGTCGAGCTGCGGCGCGATGATCCGAGCCTGCTGCTCTCCGAGGCGGACGTGGCGCGCCTCACCCCGGCCGTGGCCGCCTGGCTCGAACGTGAGGCGCCGCCCGAAGCCGTACGCCGTACCCTCGCCGCCGACCTGCCGCCCGGCCTCCGTCACCCGGCGGCCTTCCTCGCCCACCGCCTCACGGCGTCACTGCCCCCGCCCCTCCCGGCCGCCGGCCCCGCCCCCGCACGCCCGGACCCCCTCCAGACCTGCGACGGCTGCGAGCGCGCCTTCCGCGCGCCGAGACCGGGGCTGTGCGGCGACTGCCGATCCGATCCCGTGGAGGTTTCCAGGCCATGAACACCCCGGCAGGAGCCCGGCTCCGTTACCGAGCGATGCGCGACGCTGTCGAGCAGATCCACGACTCCGTTCCCGGCAAGTTGGAAATCACCGGCGCAGGCATCGTGCACGACCTGCTATCGCCCGTAGGGCGACACGAGTTGACGACGGCCCGGGTCAGCCGTCGCCTGGAGAAGGTGATGCCGGACGGTCTCGTAGCCCATACCGGGGCTCCGGACGTGGAGGCCGAGTCCCACGGCATCATGCGGCGCCCCGACCTGATGGTGATCGCCGAGGCGGACATAGAGGGTCAGGGGTCTTTCGACCCCCGTACCCTCATCGCCGCCATCGAGGTCGTCTCCCGGTCCAATCCAGACAACGACTGGGTCGGCAAGACCCGGGACTACCCCCTCCTCGGTATCCCCCACTACGTGATCTTCGATCCCCGCACGGGCTCCGGCGCGGTCTTCTCCGACATCCACCCGACGCCCGAGGGCCCCCGCTACGCCACCCGCAAGGACTTCGTCTACGGCGAGGACGTCACCATCGCCGACTGGACGATCTCGACGGACGGCCTGCCGCGCTACCCGTGACGCCGCGCCCGCACCGGCCCCTCAGTCGACGTACGCCATCGTGATCGGGGCGATGTTGTTCGTCAGGTCCGGGTCCGGGTGCTCCGGATCGGGTTCCACGGAGATCGTGCCCTGCGCGCCCTCGACCCGTTTGTCGATGCGGAACCGCAGGCTGGGGTGGACGTTCAGAGGTGCCGGGCACAGCACCGTCCGGTGCTTCTCGTCGTCGTACTCGCAGAAGGGGTCGTCGCCACTCTCGTTCTTTCGGTGCCCGATCAAGGTGAGGCCCTCGGGCAGGGTCAGGTGCGTGTCACCCTCGAAGTAGCCGTCCTCGTTCATCACGTCCATCGAGATCTCGTCGCCCACCTTGCCCTTGATGGTGAACCCGTTGACCTGCTGGTCGTACCTCCGGGTGGTGAGGAACCCCAGTTCAGCGTGGGCGAGGTCCCTGTCGAACGAAGTGAAACCGCTGCCGTCGGTCGGGCGGAGCCCGATCGGCGCGCCGGTTCCCCGCGGGGCCGAGTCGGGCAGCAGATCGCGGGTCGGCGTGTTGGGGGCGGGATACAGCGTGGAATTGATCCGGCCGTGGTTCCCGGTCTTGTCGACCGTGGCCGTGAACGGCCGGTCGGTCTCGTACGCGGCTCCGACCGGCAGTGGGCCGGGGATCGTGCACAGCGCCTTCTTCGGTGCGTCGGCCTTGTCGTAACGGCAGTTGCTGTACTGCCTGCGCAGCGTCGCCTGTCCCTTCACGTCCACCACGACGTTGAGGTCGCCTTCGACGCCGACGTCTCCCTCGTTGCCGAAGGCGGGCCGCACCTTCAGCTCGGAGCCGGGCTCTATCGGACCGGGCGACGATTCCCGTTCGGCCCGTGCCGTCAAGCGCGGTGCCCCGATGACCAGTTGGGTGGTCTGGTGGATGGTAGGGGCGTTGCTGCTGGTCACGGTGATCTTCAAGGACCCGGCCGGCCCGTTCGCCACATGCTCCCTCGGAATCATGTGGAGGCGAGCCACGTCGGCGTACGCACCCGATGCGATGTCCTTGACCTTCCCCGATTCGCTGTCCTTCGGAGTACAGGTGACGAGGGCGCCGGACCACTTGCATCCGTCGCGCCTGTCCCAGGGGTCGAGCGACGCCCGTACCGCCTTGGCGTCGGACAGATCGACGGTGACCTTGATGTTCTCGGCCTTCGCCGGCTCCCGGCCCGGGGAACGCCTGCTCGCCTCCAGATAGACGTCGTACGGCTCGGGTTGCTGGCCCCAGGGCAGCTGCTCATCCGACTCGTCGAACACCCGAAGGTAGAAGGTGCGCGGCGTGTCCCTGAACGCCAACTTCACCCCCTGGGAAGGCTTGTCGGCCCGCCCGGGCCTCTCCGCGCCGCTGGAGGTCACCACCCCGCCGAGCACCACCAGTAGGGCAGCCGCCCAGACCGTGGTCACGCGTCGTCGCCGGAAGCCCGCTCGTAAACCCGTCATGCAAGATCAGACTCGAACGGCGTGTCGAACGGTTGCCGAGGGGCGGACACGGTACGGCAACGGCACGGACACGGTCCGGATGGTCTGGCGGCGCCGAACGGCCTTTGCGGAGCTAGCCGTTGGTGACGACCGTCGCGCCCGGTGCCGGGCCGGCGGTGGCGCGGGCCGTGCGGCAGGTGCCCGAGGCGCGTAGCGCTGCCGCGACCCGTTCGGCAGCTTCCGCGTCGGAGACCAGGAACGCCGTGGTCGGCCCCGAGCCCGAGACCAGCGCCGCCAGCGCCCCGGCCTCCGTACCGGCCGCAAGGGTGGCCGCCAGCGACGGGCGTAGCGAGAGCGCCGCCGCCTGGAGGTCGTTCTCCAGGGCCGCGGCCAGGGCGGTGGCGTCGCCGGTGCGCAAGGCGTCCAGGAGGGCCGGGGACGGCTCCGGGTCGGGGATGTCGGCGGTGGTCGCGCCGCGGCCCGAGGCGTCGCGGAGGCGGTCGCACTCCTTGTAGACGGCGGGGGTGGACAGGCCGCCGTCGGCGACGGCGAAGACCCAGTGGAAGGTGCCGCCGACGGGCAGCGGCTCCAGCAGTTCGCCGCGACCCCGGCCGAGGGCCGCGCCGCCGACCAGGCTGAAGGGTACGTCGCTGCCCAACTCGGCGCAGAGGGCGAGGAGTTCGCCACGGGACGTCCCCGTGCCCCAGAGGGTGTCGCAGGCCAGGAGGGCGGCGGCGGCGTCCGCGCTGCCACCGGCCATGCCGCCGGCGACCGGGATGTCCTTGGCGATGTGGAGGTGGACGGCGGGGTCCAGGCCGTGGCGGGCCGCCAGCGCGCGGGCGGCGCGGGCCGCGAGGTTGGACTCGTCCAGCGGGACCTGGTCGGCGTCCGGGCCGGTGCAGGTGAGCGTCAGGGTGTCGGCGGGGGTGACGGTGACCTCGTCGTGGAGGCCGACGGCCAGGAAGACGTTGGCCAGGTCGTGGAAGCCGTCGGGGCGGCGTCCGCCGACGGCCAGCTGGACGTTGACCTTGGCGGGGACGCGGACGGTGACGCTCTCGGGAGCGTTATCGGGTGCGTTGCCGGTCATCGGGTGGGCTCCTGGTCGGTGGCGTCCGCGGCCGGAAGCTTGTTCTCGGCGATGGCGATGAACTCCTCGACCGTGAGGGATTCGCCGCGCGCCTGGGGGGAGATGCCGGCGGCCACGAGGGCGGCCTCGGCCGCGGGGGCGGAGCCCGCCCAGCCGGCGAGCGCGGCCCGCAGCGTCTTGCGGCGCTGGGCAAACGCGGCGTCGACGACGGCGAAGACCTCCCGGCGGGAGGCCGTTGTCTTGATCGGTTCGGCGCGGCGGACCAGCGAGACCAGGCCGGAGTCGACGTTGGGGGCGGGCCAGAAGACGTTGCGGCCGATGGAGCCGGCGCGCTTGACCTCGGCGTACCAGTTGGCCTTGACGGACGGGACGCCGTAGACCTTGTTGCCGGGGCGGGCGGCGAGCCGGTCGGCGACCTCGGCCTGGACCATGACCAGGGTGCGTTCGATGGTCGGGAACTGCTCCAGCATGTGCAGCAGTACGGGGACGGCGACGTTGTACGGGAGGTTGGCGACCAGGGCGGTGGGGGCCGGGCCGGGCAGTTCGGTGACCCGCATCGCGTCGCTGTGGACGAGGGCGAAGCGGTCGGCGCGCTCCGGCATCCGGGCCGCGACGGTGGCCGGCAGGGCCGCCGCCAGTACGTCGTCGATCTCCACGGCGGTGACCCGGTCGGCGGCCTCCAGCAGGGCCAGGGTCAGCGAGCCCAGTCCGGGGCCGACCTCGACGACGACGTCGTCGGGCCGGACTTCGGCGGTCCGGACGATCCGGCGGACGGTATTGGCGTCGATGACGAAGTTCTGGCCGCGCTGCTTGGTGGGGCGTACGCCCAGCGCCTCGGCCAGTTCCCGGACATCGGCGGGGCCCAGCAGCGGGCCGGGCTCGTCGGTGGTCTTGCTGTCGCTCACCCGTGCAGCTTACGGCCGCACACCGGCCACGGGCTCGCACCCCGGGTGACGTAGAGCTTCTTGGCCCGGTAGGTCTGCTCGTCGGCGGGGGCGTCCTGGGGGCGGCCGTTGCCGCCGAGCCCGCGCCAGGTGGAGACGTCGAACTGGTAGAGCCCGCCGTAGGTGCCGGACGCGTCGACGGCGTCCGGCCGGCCGCCCGCCTCGCACTGGGCCAGCGCGTGCCAGGAGAGCTGGTCGGCGCCCCGGACGGAGGTGGGCAGCGCCTTGGTGCCGATGTGCACGATCTGCGGGCGGGGGGCGCGCACGACGTCCATGTCCACCGGCTTGGGCTTGAGCTTGACGCCGTTGACGGTGTCGAGCCGGTAGGTGACGCGCCGTACGCCGGGCACGCCCTGCTGGACGACCACCTCGGTGCCGCGCGGCAGGTCGGGGTCCGGCTTCTTGACCGTACGGAAGGTGATGGGCTCCTCGCGGACCTCCTTGGTGCCGGTGATCCGCAGCACGGAGACGGTCTGGCCCTCGCGCGGGAAGCTGTCCGGCGGCACCGAGGTGGTGTCGTGGTCGCGCAGTGCCAGACCGGCCTGTGCCAGGGCCTCGCGGACGGTGGCCGCGTTGGTGCGGACGCGGAACTCGCGGCCGTCGGCGACGAAGACCACCGAGCGTTCGGTGCGCACCGCCAGCTCCAGGCCGTGCCGGCCGATGCGCTGGGAGCGGGCGGCGGAGAGGTAGGCCCCCTCGGCGCGGACGCCGAGCTGGCGCAGCGCCTCGTCGACCGTGTCGGCGGTGGTCCACACCTGGCGGCGCCGGCCGTCGAGGGTGAGCATGAGCGGGCGGCCGTGCCGGACGGCGACCTTGTCGCCGCTGCCCAGGCCGGTGCCGGGGGCGGGCGCGACGATGTCGTGGCCGCCGACGTCCAGGTCCTGGTCGGCGAGCAGTTCGTCGACGTCGTCGGCGAAGGTGTGCAGGGTGCGCGGGGTGCCGTCGACGCTGAGCTTGATCACTTTGTCGTGGGCGACGAAGGCCGTGGTGCCGCCGGCGAGGAAGGCGACGACCAGGGCTCGGGGCACCAGGCGGCGCAGCGTATCGGGCGATTCGCCGGTGCGCCGGCGCCGGCGGCTGCCGCCGCGCGCGGCGCGATGGCTGCTCTGCGAAGGACTCACGACGCTCCACCTGCCACGGGTGTCGTCCGGTAACCGGTCAACGGCGGAATGTAGCGGAGCGGTGGCTACTCTCCCAAGTCGCCCGGTGACGGAACGTGGCCGCTCCGGGGCTCAGTACCCGAAGGCGCGGGCGGAGTTGGCGGCGATCGCCGAGGCCAGGGCGTCCTCGTGCATCGCCTTGACGCCGGCCATCGCACGGACGGTGAGCGGGATCAGATACGGCGCGTTGGCCCGTCCGCGGTACGGCGCGGGGGTGAGGAAGGGTGCGTCGGTCTCGACGAGCAGCAGCTCGGGCGGGGCGACGGCGAGCGCGTCGCGCAGCGGCTGGGCGTTCTTGAACGTGATGTTGCCCGCGAAGGACAGGAAGTAGCCGGCGTCGGCGCAGGTCTTGGCCATCGCGGCGTCGCCGGAGAAGCAGTGGAAGACGACCCGGTCGGGGGCGCCCTCCTCGCGCAGGATGCGCAGCACGTCGTCGTGGGCCTCGCGGTCGTGGATGACCAGGGCCTTGCCGTGCCGCTTGGCGATCTCGATGTGGGCGCGGAAGGACCGCTGCTGCGCGGCGATGCCCTCGGGGCCGGTGCGGAAGTAGTCCAGGCCGGTCTCGCCGACGCCGCGTACCTCGGGGCGGGCGGCCAGCGCGTCGATCTCGGCGAGCGCGGCGTCCAGTGCGGCGTCACCGCCGGCCTCGCGCGCCCCCTGGCGCGACCATCCATCGGGGTCCCCGAGCACGATCCGCGGTGCCTCGTTGGGGTGCAGGGCGACGGCGGCGTGCACGTCCGGGTGCGCGGCGGCGGTGTCCGCGGCCCAGCGCGAGCCGTTCAGATCGCAGCCGACCTGGACGAGCGTGGTCACCCCGACCGCGGCGGCCTTGGCCAGCGCCGCCTCGACGGTGGGGATGGGGGCACCTCCCAGCGTTAGCTGGGGGAGCATGTCCAGGTGCGTGTGCGAGTCCGCGACCGGTACCCGCAGCGGTTCGGGCGGCGGGGGCGGGGTGTCTTTGTCCTGCGGGGCCATGGCCGCGATCCTACGAGGACCGCGGCCCGGTCCTCACTTGCGGTGGTGCTGGAAGGGGTGCAGCAGGTCGGAGAGGTGCCAGTGGTGGTGCTTGCGCGGCTCGGCGGCGGCGCCGGACTCCGCGGGATGGGCGGCCTCGTCGGCCTTGCCGCCCTTCGCGGTCCTGGCGCCCTTGGCGGCGCCGTGCGGGCGCTGGTGCATGCTGGCCATCGCCTCGGAGACCATCGATACCTGTCCGGAGCGCATGATGCGGACGACATGGCCGCCGCAGTTCAGGCACAAGGGCCGGGTCAACGGGGACGGGACGCGTTGCCCGTCCGCGAAGTAGACGACGTGCATCTGGCCCTTGCCGTCCACCTGATGCTCGATCTCGTACGCCTGCTCCCAGCCGTGGCCGCAGCTCATGCACGCGAAGGAGTACGCCTCGCGGGCCGCTGGCTCGGGCCGGGGGTGGGGAGGAAATCCGCTGGTGGACGCACCGGTGGTGCCCGTTGCGGTGGTCTTCGTGATGTCGCTCATGTGCGCTCCTCTTGCCCGCTGGACAAGCCTTCCGGGACCGAACGTCCCGGTTCCCAGTGGACGCCTTTCACGGCGGGAACGCAGCCGACCTGCTACCTATTGGCCCAGATTTGGCAGGTCGTAGGAAAAACGGACCACAGCGGGCCTGATCGCTTTACCTTCGAGGCCAGCCGTTTACCTTCCGTCGAGTCGGATCATGCCTGTGGGCTGCGGTTTTACGCTCTCCCGAGCAGGTCGGCGCTCAGCCGGGCGTGCCCGGCCCCGCTTTCCCGGCCCCGCCCTGCCCCGCTTTCCCGGCCCCGCCCTGCCCGGCGTTCTTCGCCGCCACCACCGCATCGAAGACCTCCCGCTTGGGGATGCCGGCCGCCGCCGCGACCGCCGCGATGGCCTCCTTGCGCCGCTCCCCCGCCTCCTCGCGGATCCGCACCCGGCGCACCAGCTCCGCGGCGTCCAGCTCCTGCGGCCCGCTCTCCGGCGCGCCCTCCACGACGACGGTGATCTCCCCGCGGACGCCCTCGGCCGCCCACAGCGCCAGCTCGCCCAGCGGCCCGCGCTTGACCTCCTCGTACGTCTTGGTCAGCTCCCGGCAGACGGCGGCCCGGCGGTCCGCGCCGAAGACCTCGGCCATCGCCGCGAGGGTGTCGTCCAGGCGGTGCGGCGCCTCGAAGTAGACCAGGGTGCGGCGCTCGCCGGCGACCTCGCGCAGCCGGGACAGCCGCTCGCCCGCCTTGCGGGGCAGGAAGCCCTCGAAGCAGAACCGGTCCACCGGCAGCCCGGACACCGCGAGCGCGGTCAGCACGGCGCTGGGCCCGGGGACGGCGGTGACCTTGATGCCGCGCTCGACGGCGGCGGCGACGAGGCGGTAGCCGGGGTCGGAGACGGACGGCATCCCGGCGTCGGTGACCAGCAGCACCCGCGCGCCGCCGGCCAGCGCGTCGGCCAGCTCGGGGGTGCGGGCGGCCTCGTTGCCCTCGAAGTACGAGACGATCCGGCCCGCGGGCTGGACGTCCAGCGCCTGGGTCAGCCGGCGCAGCCGCCGGGTGTCCTCGGCGGCGATCACATCGGCGGCGGCCAGCTCGGTGGCGAGCCGCGGCGGGGCGTCCGCGATCTCACCGATGGGCGTCCCTGCAAGTACCAGCGTTCCAGTCACCCGCCCATCCTCCCAGGGCCGGGCGGCGCGGCGACGCGGTGGCACCGCCCGGCGGCGCTCCCCGCCGCTCCACAGGCCGCTTCCCTACGATGGGCCGGGTGACGAGTGACACCAGCGCGACGCACACAGCCGCCCTGAGCGCCCCGGAACCGGCCGGCCGGCCCCCCGCGTGGCAGCGGCGGCTGCGCCGCTTCGGGTACGCCGGCCGCCCGCAGGCCGATGCCCGGACGCGGCTGGTGGCCCCGTTCCCGGAGCCGGACCTGCGGCCGTGGGCCTGGCTCGGCGCGGGCCCGGACCTCGCGGCCCGGCTGGCGCGCTGGTCGGGGTGGCTCGGCCCGCTGCTGGTGACGCTGTGCGCGGGCGTGCTGACGTTCTGGAACCTCGGCAGCCCGCGGAAGGTCATATTCGACGAGACGTACTACCCCAAGGACGCCTGGTCGCTGCTCCAGTACGGCTATGAGGGCACCTGGGCCAAGGACGCCAACGACGCGCTGCTGGCCCACCCCCCGCACATCCTGCTCTCTCCCGAGCACTCGTACGTCGTCCACCCGCCGATGGGCAAGTGGCTGATCGCGCTGGGCGAGTGGGCGTTCGGGATGAACCCCTTCGGCTGGCGGTTCATGACCGCGCTGCTCGGCACCCTGTCGGTGCTGCTGGTGTGCCGGATCGGGCGGCGGCTGATGCGGTCGACGGCACTGGGGTGCCTGGCGGGCGCGCTGTTGGCGGTGGACGGGCTGCACTTCGTGATGAGCCGCACCGCGCTGCTGGACCTGATCGTGATGTTCTGGGTGCTGGCCGGCTTCGGCTGCCTGCTGGTGGACCGGGACCGCACCCGGGCCCGGCTGGCGGCGGCGCTGCCGGCCGGCCTCGGAGCCGGGCAGGTGCGGCCGGACGACGCGGTCGGCGACCGGCTGCGGCTGGGGTGGCGGCCCTGGCGGATCGCCGCCGGGCTGTGCCTGGGCCTGTCGGCCGCGACGAAGTGGAACGGCCTCTACTTCCTCGCCGCGTTCGCGCTGATGTCGGTGCTGTGGGACATGGGGGCACGGCGCACGGCGGGGGCCCGGCACCCGTTCCGGGCGATCGTGCGGCGCGACGCGCTGCCCGCCTTCGTCTCCACCGTCGTCGTCGCGCTCGCCACCTACCTCGCGTCCTGGACGGGCTGGATCGTCACCAAGGGCGGCTACTACCGCGACTGGGCCACCACCCCCGAGGGCCGGGGCGGCTCCTGGTCCTGGCTGCCGGACTGGCTGCGCAGCCTGTGGCACTACCAGAGCGAGGTCTACGCCTTCCACACCGGACTGACCACCCCGCACACCTATATGTCCAACCCGTGGAGCTGGCTGGTACTGGGCCGCCCGGTCTCGTACTTCTACGAGGACCCGAAGACCGGCCACGACGGCTGCACCGCCGCCGAGGGCTGCGCCCGCGAGGTGCTGGCGCTGGGCACGCCGCTGCTGTGGTGGGCGGCCTGCTTCGCGCTGCTGTACGTGCTGTGGCGGTGGCTGTTCCGGCGGGACTGGCGGGCCGGGGCGATCGCCTGCGGGGTCGCGGCCGGCTATCTGCCGTGGTTCCTCTACCAGGAGCGGACAATCTTCCTCTTCTATGCGGTGGTCTTCGTCCCGTTCCTGTGCCTGGCGCTGGCGATGATGATCGGCGCGATCATCGGGCCGCCCGGCGCAACCGAACGCCGCCGCACGATCGGCGCAGTCGGCGCGGGTGTCCTGGTTCTGCTGATCGTGTGGAATTTCATCTACTTCTATCCGCTCTATACCGGTCTGCCGATCCCCAAGAGCGCCTGGCACAACCGGATGTGGTTCGACAGCTGGGTGTGAAACGGGCGAGTGTGACGGACGCGTAACGGCCGCGCGACGCCGCGTCACAGGACCGTGCCCTGTTCGAGACTCACCACTTGCCCGTGTCCCTTAGAGTGCGATGGACGTTCTTGTGTGCGTATTCAAGGACTGAAGCTCCTGGGAGGGGATCGGTGGCATGCGCCGCGAGGTGAAGTACGGGCTGATCGGCGGATCGGTGGCTCTGGTGATGGGTGTCGTGGGCGGCTTCACGCTGTTCGGCGGCTCGGACGGGTCGTCGCCGCAGGCGGTCAGGTCGGCGGATGCCAAGTCCGGCGACGGCGGCACCGACGTACCGACCGGCCCGCTGACGGCCAAGGAAGTGAACACGACCGCACAGGCGTTCCTGACCGCCTGGCAGTCCGGTGACGTGGCCAAGGCCGCGGCGCTGACGGACGACCCGGACTCCGCCAAGAGCGCGCTGCAGAACTTCGCCGCACAGGCGAAGTTCACGAAGGTGACGCTGAAGCCGGGCACACCGACCGGCGACAAGGTGCCCTACACGGTCGGCACCCAGATCGACTACAAGTCCGTCAAGACACCGTTCTCCTACGGCTCCGCGATGACCCTCCAGCGCGACAAGAAGACCGGGAAGCCGCAGGTCGCCTGGCAGCCGTCGACGCTCTACCCGGGCCTGGGCAAGGGCGACGAACTGCGCACCGGCGAGGCCGAGGCGCCGCCGATCAAGGCCGTGGACCGCAACGGCACCGAGCTGACCGCCCAGGACCACCCGACGCTGGCCGGGGTGCTGGACAGCCTGCGCACCAAGTACGGCAGCAAGACCGACGGCAAGCCCGGCGTGGAGCTGTACGTCCACCGCGCCCAGGCCGCCGACAGCAACAAGCAGCAGCCCGACAAGACCCTGAAGGTGCTCTCCAAGGGCACCCCGGGCACCCTCAAGACCACCCTGGACGCCAAGCTCCAGACGGCGGCCGAGAACGCGGTCAAGGGCAAGAAGCAGGCGTCCGCGGCGGCCGTCAAGCCCAGCACCGGCGAGATCCTGGCGATCGCCAACTCCCCGGCGGACGGCTTCAACGTCGCCACCCAGGGGTCGTACGCGCCCGGCTCGACGATGAAGATCGTCACCTCCGCGCTGCTGATGGACAAGGGCCTGACGGCGCCGGACAAGAAGAACCCGTGCCCCCAGTACGTCACGGTCGGCGGCTGGAAGTTCCAGAACCTCAACAAGTCCCAGATCCCGGACGGCACCTTCGCCGACAGCTTCGCCGCGTCCTGCAACAACGCCTTCATCTCGCACTACAACGAACTCGCCAACGACGACCTGACGAAGGAGGCCCGGGACGTCTTCGGCATCGGGCTGAACTGGAACACCGGCATCCCCACCTTCGACGGCACCGTGCCGGTCCAGAGCGACGCGCAGATGGCGGCCTCGCTGATCGGCCAGGGCGGGGTGCGGATGAACCCGCTGAACGTGGCCTCGATCGCCGCCACCGCCCAGTCCGGCTCCTTCCACCAGCCGTTCATCGTGGCCCAGTCGCTGGACAACCGGACGTTCGCCAAGGCGGCCGGCGCGATGAAGTCGGACACCGCGTCCAACCTGAAGGCGCTGATGAAGCTCACCGCGACGTCCGGTACGGGCGCCGAGGCGATGCAGGGGATCAGCGGCGACATCGGCGCCAAGACCGGTTCCGCCGAGGTCGACAACCAGGACAAGCCCAACGCCTGGTTCGCCGCCTACCGTGACGACCTGGCCGCCGCGGCCGTCGTCCCGGCCAGCGGCCACGGCGGCACCAACGCGGGCCCGCTGGTCCGCGCCATCCTCACCGCCAACTGAGCCCGGTGGACGCCCGGTTACGACCGGGTGTCCATCCACCGGATTTCGTTCGCATGGCCCGTACAGCTTTCGCTAGCGTGCGGGCCATGAGCGATTCCCCGCACACCCTCCTCCCTCTCGCCCCCGAATCCCCGACCGCGTACGCGCAGGGCCGCGTGGTGGACGTGCGCGAGCACACCTCGTGACGCCGCTGGTCGTGGCCGCGGTCCTGCTGGCCGCCGTCACCCACGCCAGCTGGAACGCCATCGCCCACGGCATACGCGACCAGCTACTGGCCTTCACCCTGGTCGGCGGCGGCGGAGCACTCTGCGGCGCGCTGCTGGCCGCCTGCACGCCGCTGCCGGCCGACGGGGCCTGGCCGTATCTCGTCGCGTCCGCGGCGCTGCACATCGTCTACCAGGCCCTGCTGATGCAGTCCTTCCGGCTGGGTGATTTCGGCCAGATGTACCCGATCGCCCGGGGCACCGCGCCGCTGGTCGTCACGGTCCTGGCCGCGGTCTTCGTGCACGAGGTCCCGGACGGCTGGGCACTGGCCGGCGTCGCGCTGGCGTCGGTCGGACTGGTCGGGCTGGCCCTGTGGGGCATCCGCGGCTCGGGGACCCGGCCGCACTGGCCGGCGATCGCCGCCGCGCTCGCCACCGGGCTGTCCATCGCCTCGTACACCACCGTCGACGGCCTGGGCGTCCGCGCCTCCGGGACCCCGCTCGGCTACATCGGCTGGCTGATGCTCCTCCAGGGGCTGATCATCCCCGGCTACGCACTCGCCGTCCGGCGCGGCCAACTCCTCCCGCAACTAAGGCCGTTCGTGCTGCGCGGACTGTTCGGGTCGGTGCTCTCGGTCTTCGCGTACGGGCTGGTGCTGTGGGCCCAGACCCGCGCACCGCTGGCACCCATCGCGGCACTGCGCGAGTCGTCGATCATCGTCGGCGCCGCGATCGGAACGCTGTTCTTCAAGGAGCGCTTCGGCCTGCCGCGCATCGCGGCGGCGGGGCTGATGGTGGCGGGGATCGGGCTGATGCTTGCGGGCTAGTCCGCCGGTTCGCTGCGCTTTGCCGGCTTCCCACGTTGTCGGGTTTTCCGCCGTACGGGGTGCGGTGTTTCCCGCCTTCGGC